>JAJZVZ010000323.1 GCA_021846945.1 Acidobacteriota bacterium
GGTGCAGCAGGCATCCACGTCCTGAGCGCTAACGCCATGCTAGGAAGAACCGCTCCGATCGTGCGCAACAGGGGGGGTCCCGGCCGGGTCCGCCCGCGTTTGGGAGAAGTCGCTGTAAAAACACACCAGCAAGGTAAATAGCCAACTGACCAAGAGTATGCGCGCAACGCGTCGCAGGCTCATGCTCACACCCCTGCGCTGCGGATAGAACTCTGGCGGATTACCAAACATTCGTGGCAAAAGTCTTTGGGGATGCAGTAGGCGACTGAATTTTCATTATATGTCAATTACTCGGGGGTCACATGTTGCGAGTTCACGAGATATCAGCGGACGTATTTTCCGGTATTCCGACTAACGGGAAGCTGACTCGCGGATTACATTTCGGTAATTTTCGCGACCCGTTCTCGCCGCCGACACAAAATGGCAGTGATGGATGTTGTTGTGGGGGAGCCGGCATGAGCAAGAGATGAATCCATCGGCCCTGTGCGGATTGCGACTGTGGCCAGTGCACGGTTCGAGTCGCACCAGTCGCATGAGTAAGGTTGTGTGGACTGCTACACGACCGCCTTCCCCTGAAGGGAAAACAGTGCAGCATGGCCTAAATACTCTCGTAGGCAACATCACCAACAGGGCGTGGTAATCGAGACAGCCAGGAAGTCTCATTCTAGCGCCAGGATTGCGGCCTTGTTTGCTTTGGACAGAGGGTAAGGGTCAGTCAAAACACGTCCTAGCAGTATACCGAGTCGGTACAGGCGCAACTCACCCCGATCGAAGGCCGTCCATCCCGCGTCGTCGTCCAGCGGCTGCGTCGCCACCATTGCCATATCCTCCGGCCAATCCATTTTCCGCTCGTCCCTGCCGTGCCATTCCAGATAGTGAAGCCTGTCATGTCCGTAGGCGATCAGGTGCTCGCCATCCGACAACAGGAAATTGAACTTCCCGTGCGCCGCGACGAGCTCGCTGATCGTGGCGAAGGTCTGCAGCCAGGCTGCCGAGCCGGGCAACTCGGCGCCATCGAAACGCTGCGCGATGTAGCCCAAGAGGTGGCAGAAAGCGTATTCGGAATCGGTCTGCCCGCCGGGTCGGCAGACCGGATGCTCGCGGGCCAGCTCCAGCGCCACCACCTCGGGAACCAGACCGTTGTGCGCGAAAGCCCACTCCTTGCCACAGCACTCGCTCAGGAAGGGGTGGGTGTTGGTCAGCGTATTGACCGGCGGATAGTTGGCTTTCCTGACGTGGGCCAGGATCAGGCTTGAACGCACCGTCGTACACAAGCGCTGGAAAAGAGCACTACCGGCAGCCGGCTCCGGCGCCTTGAACAGCCGAAACGATGTTTCCTCCCAGTACGCGATGCCCCAGCCGTCTGGATTGCCCGCGGTCTGCCCCCCACGAAGGCGAAACGTCCGCATGGCGTCTGCCGGCTTGAACGGGACGCTGGCACTGATTCCAAAGAGTTCACACATTTTTTCGGTTGACCGGCTGATTGCCTGGAGTTGTCGCGGTTCGCAGACCTGCCGCCTAAAATACCATCACTTTGTCCGCCCAGAGGGTCCAGTCGGTCAGTTGCTCCATGCTGCTGCGATGGGATCCCTCCACCAGGTCTTCGTCCTTGATACCGCGAGCGTCCATGCAGGTGCCGCACACGCCAACCTCTGCGGTACGCCGGATCACGGCGCCCAGCATGACGCCGATGTTGTAATAGCCTTGAGGCACTTTTTGTCCGGATTTCGCGCAAGCCGCCGCGTCGCCGATCAGAAACACCTTGACTTCTGCCTCCTTGTTCGCCGCCGATCGGGCGAGCCGCAGCCCGTTGTAGCTGCGTTCCGAACCATAAGGCCCGTCGTTGAGAATGAACAGTGCTTTCATCGGAATCTCCTGAGTCATTTCGGATATGGGCGCGTGAGGCGGCATTAGAACTCGTAGCGCATCTGGATGTAGAGGTTGTCGTCGCGCACCAGTTGCCCGAACTGCCCCCAAAGCTTGCCACCGAAAATATTGACACCGACGGCACCCCACACCCGGTCTGTGAAACTGTAGCGAAGTTCCGGGTTGACGAAGCGGTCGTCGTTGCTCGTGTTGTAGGACGCGTAGAGAGAAAGGCGCAGCGTCTGATGTCGATAGAACTGCGTGGCGCGCAGGCCGACCGTGGGGTTCCAGCGCTTCTCCACCGGGAAGCCGGCCGGCAGCGAGGCCAGGTAGGCGCCGTAGTCCTGCATGCGCTCCTCATAGTACTGGAGGTTGAGCGTGAAATCCTCCCAAGGCTGGAGTTGATAGGCAAGCAGTAGGCGTGTCTGGGAATTGGGTACGGCGAAGTCGGTGCCGGACCGGTCCTGGCGGGAATCGTAATAGGCGGCCTCCATGCTCAGAACGCCGTCGCCGACCTGGCCGGAGACACTGGCACCATAGGTCGAGAGTTGCGGGTAGAAGTAAGTGATTTTCGTCGGCGCGGTCAGACTGTCGGGCCGCATCGACGGCGTGCGCTGGAAGCCGCGATACAGGTAGAGCGCCGCGTCGTAGCCGGCGACATCGCGATAGATGCGCAGACCGACATCGCCTTGGCCCGGCTTGACTGTTTCGCGGTTCGTCACTGCCGGCATGGGATCATACAGCCAGAAACGGCGCGCATCCGGGATGCGACTCTCGCGAAAATTCGGCTCCAGCACCAATTCGAGGTTGGCGAACTTGGAGTAGGCGCCCAGCTTCACGGCATCGACGCCACGCTTGAGATATTCCAGCGGTCGCCCGGTGAAGAGGGCCTCGTAATCCATGGGGAAAACGTCATTCACGAATACCAGGTCGCCCAGTCCCCAGGTGATGACCTGCCGGCCGACCTGCAGGTCGAAGGCGCCGCCGGTGTAATCGACGTAGGCCTCGCGCACATCCCCGCCACCGCCCCGGCCCAGGTCATCGTAATAGCCGTCGCCCTTGAAGTATCCTCGCCAGGCGCCGCCCGTAGCCTCGAGCTTCAATTGCGCGCGCTCTTCCTGCCACTTGTAGTCGCGGCCATCCGGGTTTGCGCCGGC
>JAJZVZ010000324.1 GCA_021846945.1 Acidobacteriota bacterium
TCTCTATGAAACAGATTCGAAATGTACGATGTGGTACATTTGCGCCATGACCTTCAGGAGCTTGGCGCTAGGTGTGGCGCTGCTGGTTCTGGTGCAAGGGGCGGTGTCTTCTTTTTGCCAGACCGGTGATTCTTCCTATGAACGCCGGTCAAACCCGACCGCATCCGGTATGGTTTCCAGAGGCACAAGCGACTCGGCTGCGAGTGCCGATAACGCGGGCGGCCCAGGCGACCTCGCGCCTCCTCATATCACCGTTGCCAATCCCCCTGCGCTTTCAGGGCTATGGTCCCTTCACGAGCGGATTTCCTGGATCGCCAACATCCTGCTCGCTGTTCTGGGATACGCGGGGATTCTACTCGCTCTTTCCATTCTGAAAGAAATCCAGCGGCAGACGAGATATGCGGAGACGGCGGCTGCCGCTGCGGCGGAGAGCGCTCAAGCCGCATTGTTGCACGCACAGGCTATTGTGCAGTCAGAGCGGCCCTGGATACTGATCGCGGCTGAGCCATCGGAAGGTGTAGAGAACAGTTTTGTGGTGACAGCCACCAATAGAGGGCGAACTCCCGCTCACATCGTTGCCCTGGCTGACGAGGTTAGAATCGAGGCGGATGAAGCGCGCCTGCCTAGCACCCCTACCTATGCTCACGGGGAGCCGAGCGCGCCGATGGTTCCGATCTATCTCCTTCCGGGCGAGTCGACGGGAATCAAGACATTTAGCCGCGGCGATGTAAGGGCGCTGTGTGCCACGGAAGAGAGATTCCAAAAGGTCGAAAACTGGGAAGAGAAGATATTTCTTTATGGCAAGGTCATTTATGAGGATTTGATTGCGCCTGCCGGCCAGCAGACCCATGAAACCGCCTGGTGCTGCTGGTATATTCATGGGCGCCAGAAGAGCGGTATGGTCATGGCCGGTCCGGCCGGGTATAACGCACACACATAATTCCATCCTGGAATGTTCCGGTTGTCACCTGAGCAATTCTGCTCCCCGTACAAGCCGAAGATGCAGCTTCCTGCGATTGCGGCCTGCCGCAAGAGATGGACGCGGCTTCAGAACCGCAAACTTCGTCATGCGCGCGCGAAGATCACGGAAATCGAATCGGAGTAGACGAGTTTCCAGCCAGGCATAAGGGCGAGGACATGCGCCACGGGCGATTGGCGTTCCAGTAGGCAGAAGCCAATCTTGTACTTGCGGAGCAGTGCGCGCGGATCGCTGCGCAGCATGGCCCAGTTGCCAAACTCGCCGAGCACGCCCGACCACTCGTAAATATCAGTACGACCGTCAATGAAGACCGGGTATTCGGGCGCTGCCCAAATTAAATAGCCCCCAAAGTCATAGGCATTCAGCATGGGACCGGCGAGATGACTTGACCGGAGGAAATCAACTGCCTTGACGGGGCTTTGCGCCGCAACCTGCGCTTGCAGATTGGCAGCGCTCGGAAAGCCAATCCAGAGGGCCATCAGGCAGAGCAGGATCATACCGGCGTTGGGGGCAATACGGTCTTTTGCGGCCTCGTAGTTCTCCCATGCGCCGGCAAGCTGGCGCGAGACGATGGGCGCGGCCAGGATGCCGAAGACGGGCAGCATGCGCTGATGGCTGACGGCAAGCCAGGTTCCCGCGGCAAGCAGGAGCAATTCGTCGAAATAAAGCTCGGCCCGGCGGGTGACAGCGAGAAGTAGGATCAGCAGCAGGACGGCCAGCAAAGCTACGCCGCGCGCTTCGGTCATGTTCAGCGGCGCCCACTCTTGTACGTTGACGACTAGCAGGGGCATCTTCAGCATGGTGTCAAACGGGTAGAGGATCTGGCGGATTCCGGCAGGGTTGAGAAGGAGCGCGGCAACAGAGATGCCGAGCGCAATCAGGAAGGCCCGGCGGCTGTTTTGAGGCCATGCTTCGGAAACGAGCGAGCCCACGCGGAAGCTGAAGAAGGAGGCGAAGGTGTAGATTCCCGCCAGGATCAGACCGAGCATAAAAGAGCCATGGCAGTTGATCCAGATTACGAAGATAGCGGGCAAAATGAAGAACCATCTGGCGTTGCGCGTGCGCCCAAGATGGATGATGCATAGCTCCACGATCAGCAACAGGTACGCGATCAGTTGCGGACGAAGAGAGAAGCCCTCGGTGGCGAAAAGCCACACAAGCATTGCGCCGGCGAAAGCAACCTTGAGATTGCCGGAGAAAAGGGCACAAAGGACGTAGCCGGCAATGACCTGACCGATCGCGAAGAAGCAAAGCCAGAACATGAGGCCGGAGAGTCCGGCACATCTGTAGGCGGCGTAGATGGTGACCTCGGCGAGCCACTCCTGTGGCACGAGTGACTGGTGGTGTGTGGTGAATGAAAATAAATCGGCGAGTGGTATGGCGTGAGTGGTCCAGATGACCTCGCCCATTTTGAGGTGCCACCAGAGATCGCTGTCGTCGAAGCGGTTTCTTACCGTCAAAAGCGCAAGGACTGCCAACAGGCAGATGAGCACAACAGGGAAAGATAAGACTCTCCTGAGAATCCGGAGGGTGACAGGCTCGGCCACACGGCCGGTGAGGGGAACGGGCTGGCTCAAGCCGACTCTGCCTCGTTCAGATTCTGTTCAACAGGCGCATCAGTTTCGGCCAGACGGATCAAACGGTGGAGATACGCACGGGAGATGCGCAGGCTGCGCGCCGCCAAAGTCTTATTGCCGTTATTCTCACGCACGGCCGCTATGGCCAGCCTGACTTTGTAGTCGCGCAACTGGCGCTCGAAGGAGCCGGCCGGCAGATAATCGCCAATCTCGACTACGCCTTCGTCGAAGCTGGAAGCATCCTCCTCTTCGCCTTCGATGCACAAGTCCTCTGCGCGCACCGTGGAACCAGGAGCGAGGATGATTGCTCTTTGAATCACATTCTCGAGTTCGCGCACATTACCGGGCCAGGCATAACTCTGCAGCATCTCCAAAGCCTCCCTTTCGATCCCGGTCATGTGCTTTTGAAAGAGCTCAGAGTAGCGGCGCAGGAAGTGTTCCGCAATCATGGGAATATCTT
>JAJZVZ010000096.1 GCA_021846945.1 Acidobacteriota bacterium
CTGAACCGCCGCTCTCTGTAAAGCTTGCCAAGTACGACCTCGATGCTGGTCGTAAGCCGGTCGGGTTGCGAATTCGTGTCCGGCTCGATTTGACCGGTAGGGGCTGAGCCTTTGCCGGAGACCATGCGCGAGATATAGGCCGGACTCGAACGGAGCCACTTCCCCGTTCCCCAAATTTGTTTCTGGTGCGGAAACCCACGAGGGTATCCCCATCTTCACGGAGGAACTCATGAATGCATGCAGCGTCAGAAAAATACGCAGGGCCTGGGCCACCCTCGTAACAATCTTCATCCTGATGGCGTGTCTGCGCGCTGTCTGGGCGCAAACCACGACCGGTTCCATCTACGGCACGGTCACGGATTCGACCGGGGCCGTTATCCCGAACGCTAAAGTTGTTCTGACAAATACCGGTACCAATGCCGTATTGACCGCGACCAGCAACAGTCATGGCGCGTTTGTGTTTCCGGCCGTCGATCCGGGCAATTATAAGATCGCGACCAGCGTCAAGGGCTTTGCTCCGGAAACCCAGACCGGCATCGTGCTCGCCGCCAGCCAGAATGTGAATGCCAGCTTTAAACTCGCCGTTGGCAACGTTTCAAACCAGGTGGTGGTTGAAGCAGGCGTCACCATGGTGGATACGCGCGAATCGCAGATTGGTGAAACCATCGACCAGCGGAGCATCCAGGACCTGCCGGTTGTGAACCGAAGCGCCTACGACCTGGTGGAAACCGTGCCGGGCATAACGAAATATTCGCCGCCGCCCGCAACTGGGAACACAACCGGTGTTGACTTCGTGACCAACGGCATTCGCCCCAATTTCAACTCGTTCTACCTGGACGGCGCGCTCGATACCGAAGTCTTCCGCGGCGGTGGAGCACCGATGCCGAATCCGGATGCCCTTGAGGAGTTCCGGATGCTGACCAGTAATTTTGATGCCGAGTTCGGGCGCTACCCCGGCGCTGCCGTCAACGTCATTACGCGCTCCGGCGTGAACCAGTATCACGGCACTGTATACGATTACCTGCGCAATAATATCCTGAATGGCAAACCGTACTTTCAGACCAGTGTTCCGCGCCTGGTTCAGAACACCTATGGCGCGGGGCTCGGCGGTCCCGTCATTCGCGACAAAGCCTTCTATTTTCTCTCCTTCGAGGGAGAACATATAGGCCAATCGACAATTAAGACCATTGCTTCGATGATCGTTCCGACCGCGCTGGAGCGGAAGGGCGATTTCACCAAGAGCCCCAAAAAACCGAAGACCAGCGTTTGCCCCGGATACATCTGCCCGGTGAATCCCGTGATCGCTCATCTCATTCCCTTGCTTCCGGCTCCCGATCCCAATAGTCCCGGATCCTTGAACGGCGATCATCCGCTGACGCAGGAGTCGGCGCCCAATCCCGTGAACATGTACCAGGGCACCGCGCGGCTGGACTACCAACTGACGCCCGCACACAAGCTGCAGTTCACCTACTTCAATGAACAGGGCAACGCATACGAATGGACAGCGGGTGGCAATTCTCTGTTCAATTACAGTGGAATCGTTACCAACGACGGGCAATCGAACTACATCCTTGGTGACACCTGGATCGTTTCGCCCAATGCAATCAATAGCCTGCGAATTTATTACTCGCTCAACAAATGGCTGAGCACCAATGCCGTTCAGGGCTATAGTTGGTCCGATCTGGGCAGCCAGATTCGGGATGGTGGCGGCTTCGTTACGACCCAGCCGCAGATGACCATTCCGGGATTCATGGGAACCATAGGCGCCGGCGGAAGCGGGCCGGGCAACCAGTCGCAGCTCAATTATGGCATCCAGGATTCGTATTACTGGACCCACGGAAATCACAACATAAAGTTCGGCGCCGGCTTCAACATGATCCGGTACGACGAGACGAACAGCTTCCTGAACGACGCCAAAATGACCTTCAACAAGAATGCGGTGACGGGCGAAACACTCTCAAGCTGGATCGTCGGCAACCCCTACACCTTCAATCAGAATAACGGCAGCTTGCATCGCCTGAACTCCCCGGATCCTGCATTGTTCATACAGGATGACTGGCGAATGACGCATCGCTTCACCGCTGATTTCGGCCTGCGCTGGGAGGTCTACTATCCCTTTGCCGGCCAGAATGATCTCGGCACCTTCGAGGCGGGTGTACAGTCAAAGCGCTTTCCCACCGCGCCGCTCGGCGTGCTCTCCGCGGGTGATCCCGGCGTGCCGGATGGCATTCTCCATGTTTCGTATACCAAATTCGCGCCGCGCATTGGATTTGCTTATGACATCTTTGGAAATGGGAAGACCGCGCTGCGCGGCGGCTATGGAATCTTCTACTCGGCCAGCCAGGAGACCATGATCGGCAATCTGGAGCAGGCGCCCTTCGTGCTGTCGATTGCGCTCAGCCCTGTCTCGCCGGATGCGACCGTGGAACAGATTTATGGCAGTAATGCCAGCGATCCATTCCCGTACAAAGTTAATCTGCAGAATCCCGTCTTTCCGAAGGGTGCTCTTTACGGTGGATTGCCGCCGAATAGTTCGGCAATTCCTTATATGGAGGAATATAACCTCACGCTCGAGCAGCAATACAGCACCAACTGGAGCAGCCGCATTTCCTACGTAGGCAATGTGGGGCGGCATTTCTACATCGCGCGCGATCAAAATGCGCCCGTCTTCATTCCGGACAAGTCGACAAAGGCGAATATCCAGACACGCCGCCCGCTCTCGTCGTATTCGCAGATCGGACTATTGGATCCATCTTCGAATTCATCATTCAATTCGTTGCAACTTGTGCTGATGCGGCGTTTCGCGCATGGCTTTTCCTTCAGCGGCAGCTATGTGTGGGAAAAGGAGTTTGATATTGCCTCAACGGATCCGGGAAGCTTCACCGCATATGCCCTGGCCAATGAATATTGCGTCGCTTGCGATCGCGGCCTCTCCACTCTGGAGACGCCACACCGACTTGTGGCTACTTATATTTACCAGATGCCGCAATTTCGTCGCTGGGGAGTTCTCGGCAATGAGTTGCTAAATGGATGGCAGATTAACGGCATTACTACGCTGTCGAGCGGCTCGCCCTTTAATGTACTGTCAAACGTTGATACCAATGATGACGGAATCCTGACGGACCGGCCCAATGTCGTCGGCAATCCAGTTATCCACGGAAGCCGTTCGCGCACGGACAAGATACTCGAATACTTCAATACAACCGCCTTCGCGGTGCCCGCGGCTAACTCCGGACCCGGCAACGCGCCGCGCGATCCAGTCATCGGGCCGGGGTTTGTGGATACAGACATCTCCGCATTCAAGAGCTATGCACTGACCCATGAGCGTAGTTTGCTGTTTCGCGGCGAAATCTACAATCTCTTCAATAACGTAAATTTAAGCAACCCAGACGGCACGATGGGCACCGGCAACTTCGGCAAGATTACGGGAACCAGCGCGCCGCGAATCGTGCAGTTTGCGTTGAAGCTTGAGTTTTAGTCATGGCGGCTGCTGTGCCCCGGATTCCGCACTCGTCTCATGCGCAGCCCGCGGGGACCAAGCCTTGTAACAACCAACAGAACTTATTGAAGATGCGATCGACCAGACTTGTTCCTCTCGAATGAGACCGCGGCCTATCACATGCTCCGGTACCGGCGCGATCCTTCTAGCTCCAGGGTAAACATGCCAGATGGAAGCGAAAGAGCAACGGCTTTTTTCAAACAGGCGCCAGGGCTGAACATGGAAAGGGGCTAACGATGCACAAACGAACTGAACTTATCAACTGGAGACGCTTTATCTCTTCACCGGCGAGGTACGCGGTAGCCTTCTCCGTTCTTGCTCTCTCAATGAGTCCAGCTTTGCCCGCGCAGAGCAACTCCCAATACAGGATATTTGCCGGCAACACGCATTCGCATACGGAGCTTACGTGGTCGCATGGCGAGCAGTGGGAGCATAGTCCGTGCGCCGGCATCCTTGTCTACGGCTCGGAACCAGCGGATCCCTTTGTATCACTGTGGAGTAAGGGGTATGTCTTCAAGAACAAGTGCCCGGGCATCTATGTCATCAACAGTTGGCAACTTCCTTCTCCGGGCATGACTTTGAAGCCGGACTGGAAATCGGTTCAAGGTCTTCCGTCACGTCATTATCAATTGGCGAAGCAGGACGGTTACGATTTCTATGTAACTTCCGACCACTCGCAGGAAGCAGTGTTCTCGCCGAGCGGTCCTGCCAATCCCGCCTGGCAGGCCACAAAGCAGCAGGCGGCCGCGGCAACCGGCCCAGGTTTTGTAGCCCTGGCCGGCTTTGAATTTTCTGAGAACAATGGTCCCGGCGGACGTGGACATATCAACGTCATCAACACCGCGAGCATCCTCAACGCGCTCGCTCCAGGTGTTGATCTGTCGTATCTATATCGCTGGCTGGCAACGGCAAAGCCCAACGGCGACGGTCCCGTAGTTGCGAGCTTCAACCATCCGGGTCCGGATCAATATGCGGACTGGGCGGGCCGAACCCCGGCCGTGACCGATGTGATCACGATGCTTGAGGTCATCAATCACAACGACCATATCCATTATCAGGCCTTTGTTAACGCTCTCGATAAGGGCTGGAAGGTCTCGCCCGTCTGCGGTCTCGATAACCACGGACTGACTGGAATCGGAAAATTCAAGTCGCGCACTTTTGTCCTCGCGTCCGCGAAAACCAAAGTCGCTATTCTCGACGCGATGAAGCACCGGCGCACTTATGCGTCCCTGGACAACAACCTGCGGTGCCGGTACAGCGTCAACGGAAAGGTGATGGGCTCAACATTGGACCATCCCTCTGCCTTTCACTTCGATATTCATATCAGCGACCCCGACACGAGTAATCCCGCGGATAAGATCACAAAGATTGATATTGTGAAAGACCACGGAGAAATTGCGCAAACTTATACGCCAACCACGCCGGGGTATGATGTCACGTGGAAGCCTACAATTACCGATGCACAAAGCAAATATTTCTTCGTGCGCGTATGGAACGCTGGTGGTGGTGATGCACCTCATCCCGATCCCACCAAGCCGGTGGCATGGCTCGCACCTGTGTGGACGGGCCGATAAATGGTAAAGCGAATGGATTTCCAGAAAGGACTGTCATCTGTGCATATTGCATCTTCAGCCGCCAAACAGACAACACATTCAAAACCTTACACACGCCGGGCCACCGCGCGAAAGATGCGATTCGTTTTTACTCTCATAGCTATTCTTTGCGGGAGTATCTTCTTTGTACACGCGCAATCGGGAGGGGCGGCCCCAGTGGTAACGGGCAATGCGCGCGTCGATAAGCTCCTGAGTGAAATGACGCTCGACGAAAAGATTTCACTGCTTCATGGCGCACAGGAACCTCCATCTACCTATCAGGGACAGGCCGGGTTTCTTCCCGGGATTTCACGTCTAGGAATCTCTGCCATCCGACTCTCTGACGGTCCTCCGGGTGTCCTCACACGAGTGCCGGCGATGGCGCTGACAGCTACGATGGGGCTTGCCGCCACCTTCAGCACCCGGGATGCCCGCCAGAATGGACTGGTGATTGCGCGCGAAGCAAAGTCGCATGGAATTGACGTTGTACTTCAGCCTTTTATCAATATTGACCGGGATGTGACTTTCCGCCGCGGCTATAACACTTTCGGCGAGGATCCTTTGCTGACCGGAGAGGTTGGCGCCGCTGAAATCCGCGGCATTCAAAGCCTCGGCATTCTGTCGCAGGCGAAGCACTACATTGCATTCGATTCCACTGCAGCAAACTATCGCAATACCTACAATGTGGACGTCCAGCCCCAGGCGATGCATGAGATCTATCTCCCGCCCTTTGCAGACGCAGTTCGCGCAGGGGTGTCATCGATTATGTGCTCGTACAACAAAGTCAACGACCAATACGCCTGCGGCAATTCCGACACGCTGATCCATATTCTTCGCAATGAGCTGCACTTCAAGGGATTTGTCACTTCCGACTGGGGTGCGACTCATGCGGTCACGTTCATCAATGACGGCCTCGATATGGAAATGCCCGGAACCGTCGGGATTGGCCGACCAAGAGAAACCTATTTCACGCTCCTCAAGCAAGCAGTGCAATCGGGCAAGGTCAGTGAAGCCACCATTGATCGCGCTGTCGGCCACATTCTCTACGAGATGGATCGCTTCGGCCTGCTGAACGGTCGGCCGGAGCGTCCCATCACTTCATCGCCTGTCGCGCAGAATGCCGCAATTGTCGAGAAAACGTCCGAAGACGCCGCCGTCCTGCTGAAGAATAACGCTGGCATTCTGCCGCTGAAGAAGAGCGATCTGCAATCGCTGGTGCTCATCGGTCCGGGCGCAGGCCAGACCATCGCGGTCGGCCAGCCAGGCGAAAAAGCTGTGGGCTTGCCTGAGCGTGAGATCGGAACGGTAACTGCGCTCCGAAAGGACACGGCAGCGGTGCCGGGCGTCCATATCGCCTATGCGGTCGCCGATGATCGAACTGGCATTTCGATCCCTGCTCAATATCTTTCTCATAATGGCCAGCCTGGATTGCAGCGAATCTCCGCGAACGGCGCGACCCAAACCGACGCGCAGGTGGATTTCACGCATTCAAACGGCAAGGCCTTTCCGGCAGATGCGCACGCAACCTGGAATGGAACTCTCACAATTCCGCAAACAGGCACCTACATTCTGCACATGCAAATTCTCGGCGCTTACGGGAAACTCACCCTAGACGGCAAGACGATTGCCCACAACGGCAAGATGTTTGTGCACGGAGATATTACCCAGGCGGGAGAAAGCGACCTTTTGCCAACCACGGACGGTTTGGATAATGTGAGTCGAAGCCTGAATCTCGCGTCAGGCCCACATCAGTTATCGCTGGCCGTCGAACCGGATACATCGCATCAGCCTGTCCAGATCCGGCTGAGCTGGCTTACGCCGGAGCAGAAGCGCGCCGATTATGAGGCGGCGATCAGCGCGGCCCGCAAGGCCAGGACCGCGGTTGTTTTCGTGTGGGCTCAGGGCGATCCCGAGTTTCATCTGTCCGATGATCAGAACAAGCTTGTTGAAGATATTGCGGCTGTCAATCCAAACACCATTGTGGTGCTCAATGTCAGCCAGCCCGTGGCACTTCCATGGCTGAACATGGTAAAGGCGGTGCTGCAGATGTGGTGGCCGGGCGATGAGGGTGGCTGGGCCACCGCGAACGTACTGCTTGGCAAGGTCAGCCCCGCGGGCCGCTTGCCGTTTACCTGGGGACGCAATCTGACCGATTATCCCGCCACCGATCCTGCGCATCCCGAGCGGCTGGGAACGAACGCCAGCGGCACCGGCGTCTTTTCCGAGGGCATCTATGTAGGCTATCGCTGGTTCGACAAACGAGGTATTCATCCGCTCTTTCCGTTCGGTTTCGGTCTTTCCTATACTGATTTCGCATATTCGGGCCTGAAGGTCGAACGCGCTGAAGATGGCGGAGTCAATGTGAGTCTCAACGTCAGGAATGCAGGTCATGTCGCAAGCGACGAGGTTCCCCAGGTATATGTCGGCGCGCCGGCTGACCAACTGCAAGGCGTGCAGTACGCAGTCCGCTCGCTGGCGGCATTCGAGAGGATACATCTGCTGCCGGGGCAATCACAAACAGTGGAGATGCATGTTCCGCTGCGTAGCCTGCAATCCTGGTCGACTGCTCAGGACAAATGGGTAACCGGCACAGGTAGACGCACTGTGTATGCAGGCCGATCCTCACGGGATCTTCCTTTGCAGACAGCGATTATCATTCATTGAGATAATCTCTGAGTCTGGTTGCCTGGTCCCTGACCGGATAAGTTTGTTCCTTTGTAGCGCCGCTCTCCGGACCGGCGCTACTTTTCTGAAAGATTCGAATTCATGGGGCTGCTAACCGAGGGGGTTTCATGGCAATTGATCGCAGAAAATTCCTTGCGTCTACGGGGCAGAGCCTTGTCGGCGGCGTGGTGCTTTCGCACTACTCGAAGTCCGGTTTGTTTGAAAGCACGAACGCATCTTCCGCAGTGAACGGTAAAGGCAGGGAGCGCACCGCCTTTGATGCCGACTGGAGATTCCATCTAGGCAACGTGTCCGGTGGTGAACGACTCGATTTCGACGATCGCTCCTGGGAGCAGCTCGACATTCCTCACGACTGGAGCATTGCCGGTCCTTTCCGTGAGGAGAATCCCAGCGGACCGCATGGGGCCTACCTGCCGGGGGGAATCGGCTGGTATCGAAAGGCATTCACAATGCCGCAACTCGACCAGGGACGAAGTGTGGAGATCCAGTTCGACGGTGTCTACATGAACAGTGAAGTGTGGTTGAACGGTCACCACCTGGGCCGCCGTCCGTATGGATATGTATCGTTTGCGTATGACCTGACTCCCTATCTGCTCTTCGGCAATGAGATGAATGTGCTGTCCGTCAAAGTGGATAACTCATTGCAACCGAACTGCCGGTGGTATTCCGGCTCGGGTATCTATCGCCATGTCTGGCTAACGAAAGCTGCGAAGCTTCGTGTCGATCATTGGGGAACCTTTGTTCACGCGCGTTCAGTTTCGGCGGATTCAGCAGAGCTTAATGTGTCTACCAGGATCCGCAATGAAAGGACATCGGCGTGTAGTGCGGTGCTTGTTACCCGGATTTTGGATGCGGATGGAACGCTGCGGTGCGAAGCGCGTCAGGCATACTCTGTACCTGCCAACACTGTCGATACATTTACACAATCTCTGCAGCTCGCAAATCCGCGCTTATGGTCTCCGGATGAACCGGTGCTCTACATGGCGGTTACGCAGATCATTGAAGATCAGTCCCTGATTGACGAATACAGGACTCCATTTGGCGTGCGCAGCGCCACATTTGATGCGGACCGCGGCTTTTCGTTAAATGGTCAGCCGGTCCTCTTGAAAGGCGTGTGCATCCATCACGACCTGGGCGCTCTGGGTGCGGCCTTTCATGAAGCCGCCATGGAGCGAAGGCTGCACCTGCTTAAGAATATGGGATGCAATGCCATTCGCATGAGTCATAACCCTCCCGCGCCGCAACTTCTGGACATGTGCGACCGCATGGGATTTCTGGTTATCGATGAAGCCTTCGATGGATGGCGAGTCGCCAAGAATGGAATCACCTACGGCTATCATCTTTACTTTGACGAATGGGCTGCAAAAGATCTGACCAGCATGATCGAGCGCGACCGGAATCATCCCTCCATCATCCTGTGGAGCACGGGCAACGAGGTTCCCGAGAAAGGAAAGCCAGAAGGCGTTGCGACTGCAAGAAAACTCGTTGATATCGTGCATCGTCTCGACCCTTCGCGTCCTGCCACATGCGCCATCAATGCGATCGAATCGGCAAATCATAGCGGCTTTTCCGATGTGTTTGACGCAGTTGGCTACAACGGTGGCGGAGGATCCAGCTTTGAGTATGACGCCGATCATGCGCGCTATCCCCACCGCAAGATATACGGAAGTGAAGCTCCACATACCGCGCAGACGCGCAGCACTTATGTTTCTGACGAAAACTATTGCTCCTCTTATGACTCATGCTTTATCCGAATGAATTGCGAAGGCGCTTGGAAACTGCTGCGGGAGCATCCGTTCGTTGCGGGAGCTTTCCGCTGGGCTGGTATTGATTACCTTGGCGAGCCGATACCGCACAAGAACTTTCACACCGCGTACCGGGAAAAGCCGTGGCCCGCGCGAAGTGGAGACTTCGGCGTCATCGATACCTGCGGTTTTGAGAAGGATATTTATTACTTCTACCAGAGTCAGTGGACGAGCAAACCTATGCTGCACATCCTTCCGCATTGGAACTGGGAAGGCATGGAGGGAAAACCTATCTTCGTCTGGTGTTATACAAATTGTGACTCTGTCGAGTTATTTCTCAATGACCGCTCGCTCGGCGTGCAGCACACCATGACCACAGCCGGATATCACCTCACCTGGGAGGTTCCGTGGGCGCCGGGCGTCCTTCGCGCCGTGGGAAAGCGTGAAAGAGCGATTGCGTGTACTGCAGAAGTAAGGACGGCCGCAGTTCCCGCCAGGATCGTTCTGGCTGCCGAGTCAGAGGCTCTGCGCGCAGATGGGAAGGACCTTGCGCATATTGTCGCAACCGTGACTGACTCCTCCGGAACCATGGTGCCCGGTGCGGACCTTCGAATTGATTTTGATGTGCAGGGCGCCGGACGCATCATCGGTGTTGATAATGGTGATCCGTTGAGTCACATGGACTTTCGCGGACATGAGATGGCTGCGTTTCGCGGAAAGTGCCTGGCGGTGATCCAGGCGACAAAACAAGCTGGCCATGTCACGATTCGCGCGCGTGCCCAAGGACTCCAGGAGGCCGTACTGGTTCTGCCGTCAACGGTTGATCAATGAAGGCCATCTGATTCATCCATCGTCCGGAATTGACATTCGCAAGCCATCCATCATGTCCTGAAGCACTCGCTCCTGCCAACGCCCCATCAATAAATTCTGCTGCCGATGACCTCGGTATTCGTCGCGTTGGATTCAAGGCTGGTCGAGCGCAGCAGTATCTCGAAGGCACGCAGCGAGCCGTCACGGCGAGTGGCCTTTCGGAGAATCGGAGCGATCACATCAGGGTGGAGCAGCGCCTCAGCCGCCGCCTGGGTTCCGGCCACGTCCAGCCCCTGCAACAGCAGCAAATGGCCGCTGCCGCTCAGATTGGGTAGATAGGCGATCACGGAAAAAGTCTCGTGCGCCGGCTGATTCCAATGGCTCACATACGAGGCCGCTTCCCCAGGCTGCGGCTTCATATTGATGAGCATGTCGCTCTGCATATCCTTGCTGCTTACAATGCGAAAGTTTCCTCCGCTCTGTGCAATGGCCGCCCACGGGTTGCTCCCCATCGCGCCAAGGATGACATCGTTGGCATCCTTCAGATCATCCAACTGCACATCGCGCGGAAAGCGAAGGATCACACGCTGCGAGTTGTACTCCGGCAGGCGCGTAAGCGCGGAGACGGTTTGCATGTCGATGAAACTGGTGAACTGCTGGCCACGCAAATCGTCGGCGCTATGCGCATCCACCTGCGGAAGCGGCAGATTCAGGTAGCTACCATTCATGTAATACGCCAGTGGCAACGGGCGACGCGTCAGGTCTTCAAGGAGATTGATGCCCGCGTCGGCCGGAA
Organism: Acidobacteriota bacterium; assembly: GCA_021846945.1. Taxonomy (GTDB): domain Bacteria; phylum Acidobacteriota; class Terriglobia; order Terriglobales; family Acidobacteriaceae; genus Telmatobacter. The sequence continues at coordinate 11,128 of JAJZVZ010000096.1, forward strand.
CGATATAGCAGTTGGCAGGGCCGCCGAAGAGCGCGGACCAAAGCGGTGTAGTCGGCTGCGCCGGAGGAGGAACAGGATGTGGCTCCCCCCGCCGCACCGCTACCAGCCAGACGAGGCAGCCCAGCACAAGGCTATAGGCCGCAAGCCATGAAGACGTCAGCAACCAGCGCTTCCAATTTGCCCTCAGGTGAGTGGTTGCGGCAGTCAGCCGCTCGGGTAACTCCGGCAAAGCGCCCCGGATCGACGGCCGGCGCGATGCTTCTTTCTCTTGCGCTGGCGCCCCGGCAGACGGCGCGGGTACAAAGGCCGGGACATAACCGCCAAGCGGTATATCAATATACAGCGGCTCGCCGACACCCTCGCCCGCAAAATATTCTGCCAGCCGACGCCGCAACTGCCGCGCATACGTGCGAACGATGTTGTCTTCAATGGAGCTGTAACTGGGCGCGCGGTCGAACACATGCACGCCAATCCGATGTTCAGTAATGTTACCCTTCCGGTCCTCCAGAGTTTCAGCAACGATATAGAGCAAGAATTTTGCCAGCAGCCGTGACCTGACAAAATGCTGGCTGGCCACAACGCGCTGAGCGACTTGCCAGCGCGGATCATTTTGAAACCATTCGGGCCAAGAGCTGCGTGAAGGCGGGATCTTCTGTCCGGGGTCGAGCAGGGTGGAATGCCCCATGAATGATGCCTCCTGCTGGCGTCCGAGAGCAATATTGTCTCAGCGAAAGAGTACGATTTTTCCGTTAAACTAGCAATAAATCCGGTGAAAACCGTGGCTGCCGCACGTACATTCACAAAAAATTAATTCGCGGCATAACAACATATATATCACATGCTTACACAGAAAAAATCACCAGTGGATTCACGTGAATAGAAGAGGGTAAACACTTTTGCTGGCACGCGCCCGACCGCACTATGGGAGGCGGCAAATCTCGACTGTTTGCGTGTCTTAAGAACTTCCCTAACCCGGGTAATCAACAACCTTGGCAATCACTTTTTGGAGACAAATATGAAGATGCAACTACGGCTGGCAACCGCCAGGCTGTGCTTTGCGGTTCTGACCTGCTTGTTGTTCCTGTCGCTCTCTTTGAACCTGATGGCGCAAATCGACACCGGCGGCATTACGGGAACCGCTCTGGATCCTACCGGTGCAGCCATTCCGGGGGCGACGATCTCGCTCACCAACCAAGCCACCAACGTTACCACGGTCACCAAATCCACGTCCACCGGCACGTATTTCTTTGGCGGCTTGATTCCGGGCACCTACACAATCCGAGGGGAATCGAGCGGATTTCAGAAATATATCGTCCACGGACTCGTTGTTCATGTGCAACAGACCCTCACAATCGATCTCCATCTGGCTACGGGCAGTGTTCAACAAAATGTAACAGTAACCGCGGCGGCTCCCCTACTTGACGCTGAAAATGCGGCGGTCGGCCAGACCATCAATAACAAGGCGGTCGAGGATCTGCCTCTGGTAACGCGCGACTGGGGATCGCTGGCGCAGCTTGCCGCCGGCGTGTCGACTGCTCCGCCGGGACAGCCTACCCCGGACTCCGGCAGTACGGAGAGCGCCTATTTCTCAGTTGATGGCGTAAACGTCTGGCAAAACGACTTCCGTCTGGACGGCATCAACGACAATATTGAGTTTTACGGCGGCAACTACACGGGAACCAATGCCGCGATCGTTCCCCCACCGGACGCAGTGCAGGAATTCACGGTACAAAGCGGCGACTTCAGCGCCGAATTCGGTCACTCAACCGGTGGCGTGATCAACGCCGAGATCAAGTCCGGCACCAACAATCTCCACGGCGACCTTTGGGAATATGTGCGGAACAACGCCTTCAATGCCAACTATTTTTTCAACAGCGGCAAACCCGTTCCGGAGTATCGCCAGAACCTCTTTGGCGGCACGGCCGGCGGACCGGTGATGCTGCCGCACTATAGCGGCAAGAATCGGACCTTCTTCTTCTTCGACTACCAGGGTGGAAGGTACGTCACGCCCCAGCCGCCTCCGGGGCAGACCGTGCCCACCGCCGGTATGACCAGCAGCGGCTTCACCAACCTGCAGGATCTGATCGCCTATAACAAGGGCACGGCCACTGATATACTGGGCCGCAAATTCGCTCACGGCACCATTCTCGACCCCGCCACAACGCGTCCTGTCGGTTGCGGTACGATCGATCCGATCTCGGGTTTGCAGGGCCCGGCGTGCGCCCCGGGGCAAAGCGTGGGCACTACGGTCGGCTACGCACGTGATCCCTTCTATAACTGCAGCGCCGCAGGCGGCTGCCCGGCGGGTAACTACCAGCCTGGTGGCGCTATGTCCGGGATCACGGACTTCTCCACTGCCGGCCAGGAAGCTCGCCTGAACATCCTGCCGACTTCCCGAATTGACCCCAACGCAGTAAAACTGCTCGGAGTTTATCCGGCGCCAACTGGTCCGGGGCTCAACAACAACTTCTTTTATGTGCCCAAGCAGGTACATAACACCGACACGTGGGACGTCAGAATCGACGAAAACATCAACGCGAAGAACAGCATCTTCGGAGTGTATGACCGGAGCCTCTTTACCACCGTGGTGCCATCGAACCTGCCAGGGCTGGCTGTCGGCGAAGTCGGCGGCCGCAACGACAGTCTTCCTGCCTACGCCTGGGCCGGGGGTTATACTCACATCTTTTCACCCACGCTGACCAATGAGATGCATGTCGGCATGGTACACAGCGATAAGCTGCAAAGATCGTTCTATGGCAACACCTTCAACATTCCCCAGCAGTTCGGCATCCAGGGAATCCAGCAGGTGGCGAATAACGGCGGTCTTCCTCCCATCACCATCAACGGCCTCACCCACATCGGCGTCGGCAACTACACGCCGACGCTGCAATACGTCTACAGCATTGAAGGCGCGGACGCGTTAACCAAGGTCTTCCGCAACCACACCTTCAAGGCCGGCTTCCAGATCGATGATCTGGAAGGCAATATCTCGCAGCCACCTCAAGGCCGAGGCGACTTCAACTTCAATGGGCAATACACCGACATCCCCAACGAGAACAGCAATCTCAACGGCATTGGCGATTTGCTGGTCACTCCGATGGCATCGCTGGTCGGAGGCATCAATGAGGTAGGCGGCATGAGCAGCTTCTCCGGCTCGAATATCGCCGCGACCGACGACCACCGCTGGTATACAGGCGCCTACTTCCAGGACGACTGGAAGACAACGACAAATCTGACCCTGAACCTCGGATTGCGCTGGGATTATTTCACTCCGTACGCGGAAATCAATGGCCGCCAGGCAAACTTTATCGCCAATGGCGGTAACGGCAACAGTGGCACCTACTACATCTCCAACAAAGGCTGCCAGGTTGGACGATCGAGTTCGTTCGATACCCTGCTCGCATCGAGCGGCATCAAGCTCAACTGCGTCTCAGGGCTTACATTGGGCAATGCGCAAAAGACCAACTTTGCGCCGCGCGTCGGATTTGCTTATCGCGTCACTCCGCACCTGGTCGTCCGTGGCGGATTCGGCACCTCCTACGGCGCGCTGGGCAACCTCGGCTATGGAGGCACGCTCGGCACAAACTACCCGTTTGTGTATGTAGCGTCCTTCCCCAGCCCCGATTCCCAGCATCCGCTGCTTCTCTCCAATGGTCAACCCGCCACCATGGAAGAGGCTTTCAACACGGTTAATTTTCAGGATCCAACGGTCAACAGCGGCAAGGGCCTGAATTTGTACGGACGCCAGTACAACTTCCAGACGCCCTATGTTGATATGGAAAATCTCACCGTTCAGGATCAGTTCACCAATCACGACTCCATCCAGATTGGCTTTGTGGGCACTCAGGGCCGCCACCTCGACAATCTCGGCTACAACAACTCGGATACCGAAATTCTGCCGCCTGGCATCAACCCTCAGAATTACATCCCGTATCCCCAATTTGCCCGCAACGCCACCTATGAATCCACAAACGCCACAAGTAGCTATAACTCACTGCAGACCACCTATGAACACCAGATGAGCGATGGGTTGTATGTGCTGGCCAACTATACATTCAGCAAGTGCATGACCGACCAGCACACCCAGGCCGAGCAGAATCGGCAATACCGCGCTGAGTGGCTCCCCAACTTCGGTATCAAGCCGGATTACGCACTCTGCGACACCGATGCTCCTAACCTCTTTCACCTCGCCGGCTCGTACGATCTGCCCTTCGGACAAGGCCGTGCCTATATGACCCATGCCAACAAGGCCGCGGATGCCGCTTTAGGCGGATGGACTGTGAACTTTATCTACAGCTATCAGAGCGGCCAGCCATTTACAGTCGGATGCCCAGTGGCAACGACGTCCGACTTCGGCTGCTTTGCCAACATGGTGTCAGGACAGAGCGCCTACTCCGGCCCGCATAACTACAAGCAATGGCTCAATCCCACCGCCTTTGCCGAACCCCCGATAGCCACCACCATCGGGCAAACTGATTATTCACCTCTGGGCGGAGGACAGATGCAGGTGCGTGGACCAAGCTGGAACAACCTTGATTCGTCGCTCCTGAAGAACTTTACCCTGCCGGAAACGTTCAGTCTCCAGTTCCGCATGGAAGTGTTTAACACATTCAACACGCCTCCGTTTTCGCAACCCGGACAACTGAACTTTACCGACCTCGCGCAATTCAGCTCAATTACCAGCACCAAGAACAGCAACGAAAACTTTGGCGCGCGCACCCTGCAATTTGCGCTGAAATTGTTCTACTAAAGCAGCTATCTCTTCGATAGCTTACTCTTACCGGGGCTTGCGCTCGATCTCACTTTCTGCGAGCGCAGGCCCCTCGCATTTCCCTGGATTACGACACAGGGCGCTTCTTCGCCTGCCTTTTTGAGCCGCGCAATTTCCCATCTGCGTCCAGCAGATAAAAAGATGAAAATGGACTGTATGCACCGATGGATTCGATTTACAGCCACGTTTATTCTTGGTTTCGTTCTTGCCTGCCCGGCATCTCAACCATCTGAGGCGCAGGCGCCTGCGACCTCATCCAGCCCTTCCCACGCTGCATCCAGTCCTGATGTTGTTCTGCAAGGAGACGTCCACGGATCGCAGAATCACACATACATCAAGGTTCCTTTTCATGTGCCTGCGGGCGTGCGGCGCGTGACGCTAGCCTTTTCCTATACACAACGGGAGCAGCACACGGCGCTCGATCTTGGCATGCTCGACCCCGCGGGACTGCGCTGCTGGAGCGGCGGGAATAAGTCCGTGCTGACGGTTGGACTCTCGGATGCAACTCCGTCCTGCCGTCCGGGCGCGATCCCCGCAGGAACGTGGAACGTCCTCATCGGCGTTCCCAATATTCGCACCAGGGTGACTTCCCATTACACCGCGCAGGTCTACTTCACACGAACCGGATTGGTAGCCGATGAGCCAGCGATTCTGCGCGAACCTTTGCGCACCGGGCCTGCCTGGTATCGCGGCGACCTGCACATGCACACGGCGCACAGTGACGGCCAGTGCCCAAGCCAGACCGGCAAGATGGTGCCTTGCCCGGTCTTCCTTACCGTGGAAGCCGCGGCCCGCAGAGGGCTGGATTTCATTGCCATCACTGATCACAATGCCACGTCGCAATATGACGCGATGCGCGAGTTGCAGCCGTACTTCGATAAGGTTCTCCTGATCCCCGGCCGTGAAATCACCACCTTCCAGGGGCATCTGAATTTTCTGGGCACCACGCAGTTCCTCAATTTTCGCCTCGGCAGCAAGAGCGTTCCCACGATGAATGATCTGCTTCGGAGCGCCAGAAAGCTGGGCGCGGTGATATCAATCAATCATCCACGCGCGCCTACCGGATCGGA
>JAJZVZ010000097.1 GCA_021846945.1 Acidobacteriota bacterium
TCCGATCTACTCCGGCGCGTCATATTGCAGCAGCGAATCCCACGTCGGCCGGTAACGGCCGCTGCCATTCAGTCCCGCCATCGGCGCTTCCATGGGCACGCCGTCCCAGGATCCACCGGGCAACTCGGGCGGCTTGCCCCAGGCGGCTGGCTGCCAGTGTGCCTCGTCGAGTTTGGTCTCGACGATCTTGCCGTCCACCAGAGCGTAGAAGATCCTCTCCGCCGCAGGCGTGGCGCAAAACTCCTCATAGGAATGACGAAGAGCGTTAAAACCGCTGGGCGCCGATGCACTGGTCTGCCCCGTGGCCGCAATGGCTTTGGCTGCCGCCGCTGCCGCAATCAGCTTGCAGAAGTCCCTTCTCTGCATTCTTGTCGCTCCTTTGCTGCTGAACTGTTCGATTCCATGAGTGATGTATGTATCCGGCGCCGCAGGAAAGAATCGCGGCTGTTAGCCGCAGACCATGCCGAACTCCTCCACCATACAGTTACCGATTAAGGAATGGCAACAACCAATCCACGTTCTAGTTACCCGACTTGAGGCCAGGGCGATTTCTTCGACCTCGCCGCAGCCACAACCGCCTGTCCAAAACTGAGCCCGCCGTCCCCGGGGCTGACATGGCGGTGCTGAAACACTTCGAACCCCGCCGCTTCCAATCCCACGCGCAGCAATCGCGCCAGCCGCCGGTTGTGCAGGCAACCGCCGCTCAACACCACCTGGCGCAGCCCTGTGACTTCTCGCGCCCGCACCGCCGCCTGCACAAAACCTGCCGCCACGCCCGCGTGAAAGCGCGCGGAGATGCGCGCCCTGTTCAAGCCATCTCGCAAATCCGTCATCAACTCTCGCCACATCCGTCCTGTGCAAAGCCGCGCGGGCTCGCGCCGCAGCCAATCCCCGCCGGTGAGTTCCATCGTATAACCCTCGGCATCCGGCTCGTCCACGGCCAGGCCCTCCAGTTCGATCGCCGCCTGCGCCTCGTAGTCCACCTCGCGCCGGCCCAGCACTACCGCCGCTACCGCATCGAACAACCGCCCGCAGCTTGAAGTCAGCGGCGCATTCACTCCGCGCCCGATCATCTGTTGCAGCACACGCACTTCTGCTTCCCGCGCTCCGATAAGGTTCAGCATCGCCGCGTCCGCCGCATCTAATCCTGCGCCGCTCAAATGCCCAAACGCCATCCGCCACGGCGCGCGAATCGCCGCTTCGCCACCGGGCATGGGCACATAGTCCAGATGCGCAAATCGCTCGAAGGCGTCCAGCGCGCTCACCAGCACTTCCCCGCCCCAGATGCGCCCATCCGTGCCGTAGCCGGTGCCGTCAAGCGCAATGCCAATCGCCACGCCCGTCAACCCGTGCTCTGCCATGCATCCGGCCACATGCGCATGATGATGCTGCACGGCAACCCGCGGCAAACCGCGCTCGCGCGCCCACTCCTTTGCCCATGCGGTGGAGAGATACTCCGGATGCAGGTCGTGCGCCACCATCTCCGGCTCAATCTCGAAGGTCCGCATCAGGTGATCCAGAGACTCGTTGAAAAAATCGAGACCGGTCACATTTTCCAAGTCGCCCAGATGTTGGCTCTGGTAGGCGAACCGGCCACGCGCCAGCGCAAAAACACTCTTCAAATGGCCGCCCACCGCAAGAAGCGGCCGGACCTCCATCGGCAACTCCACGCCCAACGGCACAAAGCCCCGCGCCCGGCGGATCAACTGCGGAACGCCATCCACCACGGCCATCACCGAATCATCGCAGCGCTGCAGGATCTCCCGGTCGTGCATCAGGAACGCATCGGCAATCCCGCCAAGCCGCGCCCGCACTTCCTCATTGTCGATTGCAATTGGCTCCTCACTCAGGTTGGCCGAGGTCATCACCAGCGCGCGCATGCCTTCGCCAGCAAAGAGCAGATGCTGCAGCGGCGCATACGGCAGATACACTCCCAGCCAGGGAATCCCCGGCGCCACCTCCTCCGCAATTCCGCAACCGGCTCGCCGCACAGCCAGCACAATGGGCCGCACCGGAGTCGTCAGCAGCGCTTCTTCCTGCGGCGTCAGCACGCACGCCGCCCGCGCCGCATCCAAATCGCGCACCATCACGGCCAGCGGTTTTCCGTACCGGCGCTTGCGTTCCCGCAGCCGCATTACCGCGGCATCGCTGGTCGCGTCTACGCACAGGTGAAAGCCGCCAATCCCCTTTATGGCCACAATACGTCCCGACTTCAGCAGATTGATCGTCGCGGCAATGGCATCCTCCGTATCGATCGCCTCCCCGCCTGCATCGACCAGCCAAAGCCGCGGCCCGCACTCCGGGCACGCATTCGGCTGCGCGTGGAATCGCCGGCTGGCTGGATCGTCGTACTCCGCCTGGCAAGCAGCGCACATCGTGAATCGCGCCATCGAGGTCTGCGGCCGGTCATAGGGAATCCGCCGCGTAATGGTGAACCGCGGCCCGCAGTTGGTGCAGTTCAGAAAGGGATAGCGATAGCGCCGATCGGCAGGGTTCAGCAGCTCGCGCAGGCAATCCGCGCAGGTTGCCGCGTCGGCCGGAATCCCCGTGCTCACCTGGCCGCGAACCGCGCTGGCCGTGATGCGAAACCCCGTCTCGCCGGTCGCGGCCACCTCTGCCACATACATGGAATCGATACGGGCCAGGGGCGGCGCCTCGGCACGCATCCGCCGCAGAAATGCGTCTAGATGCTCGCGCGGCCCTTCAATCTCGATTGTCACTCCATTCGTGTCATTTTCGATGAATCCGGCCAGCCCTTCCTCCACTGCCAGACGGTAGACGAACGGCCGGAACCCCACGCCCTGCACCACGCCGCGCACGGCCACGCGCCGCCGGAGCAACGGCGCTCCGTGCCCCGCTTGCGCTGGTCGGGATTCCTCTGTCACCATCGAACCTCGCACCGGAGTTCAGCATAGCGCATAGGCAAAGAGCTTACTCTGGAAGAGATCTCAATCCGAGGAGCGGCAGGATGAGGACAAGGCGATATGGCTTGGGGAGAGTATTTTCGTTTGCGTGGTGCATTGCTTACGCCTCGGCCGTTCCATCCCTGGCCCAGCAACTCGACAGCGCGGCCGTCATCCAGCGCGTTGAGGCATCGGTCGAAACTCGCTTCGAAAATGTCCTGGGATTCACCGATATCGAACACTACGCCGTCTTCCGCGGAAAGGACGAGACTCATCCCGTGGCCACAATGACGGTCAGGGATACGTACCAGAAGGGGGTAGGCAAGAAGTACACCATCCTCTCCCAGAGCGGCTCCGCAATCATACAAAAATTTGGCCTGCGCCCGCTCCTCGACAATGAAATGCGCATCAACAATCCGGCAACAGTGAGAGATTCGTGGTTCATCTCCGCAAACTACGTGATGAAGCTGAAGCCCGGCTCAATCCAGCAGGTTGACGGCCGCGACTGCCTGGCGATCTCCATCTCTCCGCGCCACAAGGCGCCCAATATGATTGACGGCACGCTCTGGGTTGATGCGAAAGACTCTTGGATCGTCAAAGTCGAGGGCGTTGCATCGAAGAGCCCATCCATCTGGGCTGGAACCACGAAGATGATGCGCCAGTACACACTCGTCGACGGATACTCGCAGGCCATGCACGCCCGCGCCGAATCCGACAGCTTTCTCTTTGGCCACACGGTCGTCGTCGTCGACTACGGTGACTACCATCTCCAGCTTCGCCCCGCACAGTAAGCTGGATCTTCGCTCAAATGACGGCCAGACTCCGGGCCTGAAGCCTTCGAGCCCATAGCCCCCGGTGACGGCGGCCGCACCAACCATGCCGGTCCTGCTCTATACTGAGTTTCGTGACCCCTATCTTCGGCGACTGGAAACTCGACGCTGCGCTCGGCTCCTGCCTGGTACTGGGGTTGCGCCACGGCTTCGACTACGATCATCTGGCCGCCATCTCCGACATCACGGCGGTACAGCGTAGCTGGAGCAGCGGCCTGCGCCTGGGCATGACCTATGCCCTTGGCCATGCCTTCACCGTGGCCGCGCTTGGCATCGCCGTGCTGGAGCTGCACATGGGCCTGCCCGGCGGTCTCGACCACTGGGCCGAGCGGCTGATCGGCCTTACCCTCATCGTGCTCGGCATCGGCGTGGTCGCGGGAATCCTGCGCAAAGACGCGCACGGCCACACGCATAGCCGCGTCGAGAGCCGCCTGGCTATCGCCATCAACGGCATCCTCTGGGCAGCCTGGAAGATCCGCCTGCTGTGGAATCGCCAAGCGCCCAGGCCCGAGCGCTTTCAGTGGATGTACACGGGCAAATCAGTCTTCTTTATCGGCATTCTTCACGGAGTCGGCGCAGAAACCCCGAGCCAGTTGGCGCTCTTCTTTCTCACAGCCAACCTGGGCGGCACATCCCGCGGCATGATGGGGCTGGCGGCCTTTGCTCTCGGACTGGTAACCATGAACGCGCTGATGACCGCCTCAATGGGCACTGCCTTCCGCGCCGGCGGTCATCATCCCCGCTTCTACCATCTCATAGCGTGGACCGGAGCCGCCTACAGTTGCATCATCGGCACAATCTTCCTCTTCGGCATTGCAGACCGCCTGCCGCCCCTGAGCTGAACGACCAACTCATTCGATCCCTGACAGATCCGCAGCTCTCATTCAGTCCGCGTCATCCTGCCGACGACTCAAATCCATGTTTGCAGCGCCTGGAGATGTGCCGCAAGGTGGGAAAGCACGCCGCATCGTGACCCGTGTCACGGCTGAAAAGCCCTCTTCCGCTCTACAAGATAGATAGACAAGAAACAGGACACAGTGCACAATCGCTGTGTACTCCAACTATATTCGGGAGGGAATTGTGTCAGCTCTCACATCCCCGCCGCTGCCCAGCGACGACAAGCGTTGGAAGATCGTGAACGGCACCATGCGCAAGAATGGCTACGCCCGCCACGCCCTCATCGAAACTCTCCACACCGTTCAGTCTTCTTTCGGCTACCTGGATGATGACGCGATCCGCTTTGTCGCGCGTTCCCTGCGCGTGCCGCTGAGCCAGGCTTACGGCGTGGCGACCTTCTATCACTACTTCAGCCTCAAGCCGCCCGGCAAGCACACTGTCACGGTCTGCGCCGGCACGGCCTGCTACATCAAGGGAGCCGACAAGCTGATCGCCGCCGCCGAAAAGCGCCTGGGCATTCAGCAGGGCCAGACCACCAGTGACGGTCAGGTCAGCCTGATGACCGCCCGCTGCGTGGGCGCCTGCAGCCGCGCGCCCGTGCTGCTGTGCGACGGCGAGGTATCCGGCGAGATGAGCCGTGAACAAATGATCGAGCAACTGGAAAGGTGGACAGTGGAATGAACATCGAGGAGCTCGAGCAGATTGCGGAAGGCGTTCGCCAGGAGAACGCACAGTACGACTACGAAGTGAATGTCTGCATGGACCTGGCCTGCGCCAGCCAGGGCGCCGACAAGCTGCGCGAGGCGCTGGTCCAGGCCGCGGAAGCCTCCGGCAAGAAGGTGCTGATCCGCCGCACCGGTTGTATGGGACCGTGCTCCCACGGGCCGCTGATCCGTGTGGACCACGCAGACACTCTCTACCGGAAGGTAAACGCCGGCCACGCTGAAAGTATCGTGAACAGCCTCGGCGGAGAGCCCGTGCCGGAATTGCAGTGCGATCTGAACGAGCACTTCGGCAGCCAGGTGCGTGTGGTGCTGGAGAATGCCGGCTACATTGATCCCGAGAAGATCGAGGACTACATCGCCCGCGATGGCTACAAGGCCCTGCTGACGGTGCTCACCGAGATGACGCCCGCCGGTGTCGTCCATCGCATCACTGAAAGCAAGCTGCGCGGGCGCGGCGGCGCGGGCTATCCCACCGGCTTGAAGTGGGGCACAGTCGCCAAGGCCTCGGGCGATATGAAGTACGTGGTCTGCAACGGCGACGAGGGCGATCCGGGCGCGTTCATGGACCGCAGCGTGATGGAAGGCGATCCACATCGCGTCATCGAAGGCATGGCGATCGCGGGCTATGCGGTGGGCGCAAAGAAAGGCTTCATCTATGTCCGCGCCGAGTACCCGGTCGCTGTCTCCCGCTTAACCACGGCGCTGCGCGAGGCGCGCCGCCGCGGCCTGCTCGGCAACGACATCTGCGGCACGCCTTTCAGCTTCGACATCGAAATCCGCCTCGGCGCCGGCGCCTTCGTCTGCGGGGAAGAAACAGCGTTGATCGCCTCCATCGAGGGCAAGCGCGGCACGCCCAAGCCGCGGCCGCCCTATCCGGCGGTGAGCGGCCTGTGGAGCAAGCCCACGCTCATCAACAACGTGGAAACCTTCGCCAACATCGCGCCCATCATCCGCAACGGCGGCAAGTGGTTTGCCAACATGGGTTCGGAGCGCAGCAAGGGCACCAAGGTCTTCGCGCTTACCGGCAGAATCTCAAACACCGGCCTGATCGAAGTGCCCCTCGGCATCAAGCTGCGCAAGATTATCGAAGTGATCGGCGGTGGGGTACCGGGCGGACACACCTTCAAGGCCGTGCAGACCGGCGGGCCCTCCGGTGGCTGCATCCCGGCCGAGATGCTCGACATCGGAGTCAGCTACGACGCGCTCATGGCCGCGGGCTCCATCATGGGTTCGGGCGGCATGATCGTCATGGACGACACCTCCTGCATGGTCAACGTGGCGCGCTTCTTCATCGAGTTCTGCATGACCGAGTCCTGCGGCAAGTGCATTCCCTGCCGCGCGGGCACGGCGCAGATGTACACCCTGCTCACCCGCATCTGCAACGGAACGGCGACCATGGACGACCTGGAACTGCTGGAGAATCTCTGCTCCACAGTCAAGGAGGCCAGCCTTTGCGGCCTCGGCCAGACCGCGCCGAACCCGGTGTTGAGCACGCTCAAGTACTTTCGCAATGAGTACATCGAGCACATCGTGAACAAGCGCTGTCCGGCCGGCGTCTGCAGCATGGAAACTCCCGTGGAGGTACTGGCATGAGCAACGGCGACGACGTCAAAACACTTATCATCGACGACCAGGAAGTAAGCGCCCGCCGCGGCCAGACCATCCTCGAAGTGGCGCGGGAGAATGGCATCAACATCCCAACCCTCTGCCATCTTGAAGGATTGAGCAGCGTGGGCGCCTGCCGCCTGTGCCTGGTTGAGATCAAGGGCAGCAACAAGCTTCTGCCTGCCTGCATCGCCACCGTCTTCGAGAGCATGGAGGTGAGCACCGACACGGAACGGCTGCGCAAGCACCGCCGAACCATTCTCGAACTGCTCTTTGCCGAGCGTAATCACATCTGCTCGGTCTGCGTCTCCAACGGCCACTGCGAGTTGCAGACGCTGGCGCAGGAGCAGGGCCTGACCCATATTCGCCTGCCCTACCGCAACCCCAACCTCCCCGTGGACGCCTCGCATGAGCGCTTCACTGTGGATCACAACCGCTGCATCCTCTGCACCCGCTGCGTGCGGGTCTGTGCCGAGATTGAAGGCGCGCATGTGTGGGACGTGATGGGCCGCGGCATCAACTGCATGGTCATCACCGACCTGCACGAGGAGTGGGGCAGCTCCACCTGCACCCGCTGCGGTAAATGCGTGCAGGTTTGCCCGACCGGAGCCCTCTTTGACAAGGGCAAGATCGGCTCCGAACACCCCAAGTATCCCGATTTTCTGCCTTACCTGAACCTTATGAGGGAAGCGCGATGAGCAAACTGAAGCTGGCAACGGTATGGCTGGACGGATGTTCCGGATGCCACATGTCCTTTCTCGACATGGACGAACGGCTGATTGAGCTGGCGGAGTTTGTTGACGTCGTCTACAGCCCGCTGGTGGACACCAAGGAATTTCCTGATGAAGTCGATATCGCGCTGGTCGAGGGAGCCGTGGCCTCGGTGGACGACGAAAAGAAGATCCGGAAGATTCGCGCACACTCCAAAATGCTGGTTGCCATGGGCGACTGCGCCGTCACCGGCAATGTGCCCTCGATGCGCAATCCCATCGGGCCGGAGGCGATCCTCGACCGCGCCTTTATCGAGAACGCCACTGCGCAGCCGCAGATTCCCTGCGTCGTGGTGCCCAAGCTGCTCAACGTGGTGCGTCCCATTCACGAGTTTGTCAAGGTGGACGTCTTTCTACCCGGCTGTCCACCTTCGGCTGAGACTTTTCACACCGCGCTCACGGCGCTGGTCAACGGCGGGCCGCTGGACATCGCGGCTCTCACCCGCTTTGGGGCCTGACGAGCGCGGACGCCAGCGTCCGCACCCGTCCATGAGATTCGGAGTCATTCTGTATGAGCCAGACCATCACCATCGATCCCGTAACCCGCCTCGAAGGACACGGCAAGATCACCATCCACCTCAACAGCCAGGGCGAGGTCGAGAATGCGCACTTCCACGTTACCCAGGTGCGCGGCTTCGAGCGCTTCTGTGAAGGCCGGCCGTACTATGAGATGCCCGGCCTGATGGCGCGCATCTGCGGCATCTGCCCGGTCTCGCACCTGATCGCCTCGGCCAAAGCCTGCGAAGCCGTCATGTCCGTGCGCATTCCCCACACAGCCGCGCAGTTGCGCCGCATGCTGAACCTGGCCCAGATGGTGCAATCGCATGCGTTGAGCTTCTTTTATCTCTCCTCGCCCGACCTTCTTCTGGGCATGGATGCCGATCCCGCGTCGCGTCACCTCTTCGGCGTTGTAGCCGCGAAACCCGAGTTGGGCCGCGCCGGTGTGGCGCTGCGCCGCTTTGGGCAGTCGATCATCGAATTGCTCGCGGAAAAGCGCATCCATCCCGGCTGGGTTGTGCCGGGTGGCGTCACGGAGCCCCTCCCCGCCGCCAAGCGCGACGAGATCCTCGCCATGCTTCCCGCCGCTTACGATAACGTGAAGCTGGCGCTGGACGCCTATAAGCAGATTGCCGGCCAATTCAAGGAAGAGATCGAGGTCTTCGCCAACTTCCCGTCGCTCTATATGAGCCTCATCAACGAGGATGAGTCCATCGAATTCACCGATGGCGAGGTGCGGCTTATCGACGCCGACGGCCACGTGCTCGACGATGGCATCACCGTCAACACGTTCACTGAGGTAATCGGTGAAGCCGTTGAACCGTACAGCTATACCAAATTCGCCTACTACAAGCCGCTCGGCTATCCTCAGGGCAGCTACCGAGTGGGCCCGCTGGCACGCCTCAACATTGTCAAAAGCATGGGGACTCCGCTGGCGGAAAAGGAACTCGCCGAGTTCAAGCAGTTGGCTACTGGCCCGGTGCAGGGCTCTTTCCACTACCACCATGCGCGTCTCGTCGAGATTCTCTACGGCATCGAGAAGATCGAGCAGATCCTCAACGATCCGCTGATCCTCGACAAGCACGTGCGCGCCACCGCCGGCGTGAACCGGCTGGAAGGCGCGGGCTATGCCGAAGCGCCGCGCGGCACGCTCATGCACAACTACAAAGTGGACGAGAACGGCAAGATGCTGTGGGCCAATCTCATCATCGCCACCGGCCAGAACAACAACGCCATGAACAAAGGCGTGCTCCAGGTGGCGCAGCACTACGTCAGGGACGGCAAGTTTACCGAGGGCATTCTGAACCGCGTCGAGGCGGTTGTGCGCACCTTCGATCCGTGCCTCAGTTGCTCCTCGCACGCTCTCGGGCAGATGCCGCTGGCACTCTCGCTGGTCTCCGCAAGCGGCGAAGTTGTGGATAAGGTAGTCCGCGGCTAGCAAACCGATCGCCGGGTGCCGGGTGCCCCAGGTTCCGCTTTTGGGGCCTGGGAACGATATGAATCCATTTCTCCCGAACTGCGATAGAACGATGCAAGGCGCACAAATCCGCTGCCTCATCCTCGCCTGCGGAAACAGCCTTCGCGGCGACGACGGCGCCGGTCCCTGGCTTGCCACATGGGCTGAAAACTGCTTCCGCGCCGAGCCTGCCGTGCGCGTTCTCGCGCGCCAACAGTGGACCCCGGAGCTAGCTGAAGAGATCGCCCATGCCGAGTCGGTCCTCTTCGTTGATTGCGCCGTCAACGTGCACCCGGGAAAGCTTCAACTGGTCGCAGTAACTCCGCC
Source organism: Acidobacteriota bacterium (assembly GCA_021846945.1). Lineage (GTDB taxonomy): Bacteria > Acidobacteriota > Terriglobia > Terriglobales > Acidobacteriaceae > Telmatobacter. Next base: position 10,012 of record JAJZVZ010000097.1, read on the forward strand.
CGCAAACGCTCCCGCTCTCTCTGCCCATCACCTGGGCCCGGCGGAATTGCTGGACCTCAGCCGCTCGCTCTACGATTCCCTGCCCCGCAGTGCGCTGCTGCTCACCATCGGCGCGGGCTCACTGGAATTGAGCGAGCAATTCAGCGATGCCGTGCAAGCCGCGCTGCCCGCAGCCTGCAGGCTCGTGGAAGAAGCCGTCGGAAGGCTGCTCGCCGGAGCCGCGCCCGCCGATCCACCTCATTGCGCATAGCCCGTCAGCTTCAGCACGTACGCATAACTTCCCGGCAGATGCGCAGGTAGCGACACCTGCAGATTGCCGCCTGTGCTCCTTGCAACCAGCCGTTGCGAATCGCCCAGCAAAGTTACAGCCGCGCCCGGCCGCGCCGCAACGCCCTCAATCGTCACCGTCCGCGCCTTTGGTGTTCCCAGGATGGTTGCGTAGACGTTTGCGCCTTTACGCGTAAATCGCAAGTCGTCGCCCTCGGCGCTCTTGCCCACCGCGCGCACCCACGGAGTGGTGTCATAGATTGCCTCGCCGTTCTGCTTGAGCCACGCGCCCAGCGCCCGCAGCCGCTCCATCTGCACCGGCGGAATGGTCCCGTCGTCCTCCGGTCCCACGTCCAGCAGCAGGTTGCCGTTCTTGCTCACAATGTCCACGAGTAGCGCGACCAGATCGCCGGGAGCAATGGTCTGTTTTTCGCCCTCGGCCCGGTTGTAGCCAAACGACTGCCCCAGTCCGCGGCACTCTTCCCACTTCTTCGCGCTGATTTTGTCCATCTTCTGGTATTCCGGCGAGACGAAATCCGCGTGCTTGATCCCAAAGCGGTCGTCCACCACACCATCGGGCACGGCGTTGTAATAATCCGCCTCCACCTGCATGGCCCGGCCGGTCTTCGGCCAGTCGATGTCGTTCCACAGCACCGCCGGATGGTAGCGCTGGATCAGTTCATGAACCTGAGCGAAGGCGTATTCGCCATAGGCATGAGTCTCCGGCTTCACTGATTGGTAATCCGCAGCCGTCTCGATGGGGCCGGAGTTGAATGTCCAGTCATAGCCGCCGGAGTAGTAGAGCCCCATCTTCATGCCCTGCCTGCGCACTGCCGCCGTCAACTCGCCTACGATATCGCGCTCCGCATGCCGCTCGCTCTGCGGGATCGATGGGTTCGGATTCACCGTCGTGCTCGGCCAGAGCGTGAATCCATCGTGGTGCTTGGTCGTCAGCACCACATAGCGCGCGCCGGTCTCGCGGAAGATCGTTGCCCACTGATTGGGATCCCACTTCTTCGACTCGCGGTTGAAGATGGGAGCAAATTCGTAGTAGCCGAAGTTTGCGCCATAGTGCTCGCGATGATAAATCTGTGTCGGCGAGTCCGGAATTCGCATGACGTTCAGGTACCACTCGGCATAGGGATTGTTCACGATGTAATTCACGTTCTTGAAATCGTGCTCCGGATGCGACAACGGCGCCCAGCCCGGGACCGAATAGAGGCCCCAGTGGATAAAAATTCCCAACTTTGCGTTCGCATACCACTGCGGCAGCGGGTGGCTGTCCAGTGATTCCAGCGTTGGCATATATTTCTTCGGCGCCTGCGCCACACACGCACCCTGCACCAGCAGCATTCCTGCCAGGCTCAACAACAATCCCGCTCGACGCACCATATTTGATGTATTCCTCCAGCGCAGTGCCCGGTTGGCACGCATATCCTCAACGCATCATAGTCATCCGCTCCGCCCCTGCCAACATCAAACTGTTGCCTGGGCCTTGTGTCAGGTCGTCACTCCCCGCTATTTGCGTCGCCTCGATAATTCCGCTTCGAGCTGCGAAAATGCGATCCTGCAATTCCCCGCTACCTGCCCGTCTTCGCAGCCCGGGCATCTGCGGATTGCCTCGGCAACCGGCAACTCGGGAATCGCACGGCCCTCCGCAGAAAAGCCGGAAAAACGCGCCCAGACGCAACCGGGCCCACGGCAAACCGTGGACCCGGCTGATGAACGGCGAAATCGCCTTCTTTATTTGCGGTTTCTGTTAGCCCGGTCAGGCTGCGGCCGGCCCCGATTATGCTGTGCCGGGTGGTACTGCTGCGCTGAACGGTACTGTTGAGCCCCGCGATATTGCTGAGCACCCCGGTATTGTTGATTCGCGCGGTATTGTTGCGCCCCTTGATACTGCTGAGCTGAACGATACTGCTGCTGCGGCCGGTAACCAACTCCTTGTCCTGCCATCCGGTTGGCGCGCGATGCGTACATCGAGTTTGCACCGCCTCTCGACCCCGCGCCCGTCTGCTGCTGGCCAAACTGGCGCTGCTGCCCCTGGAAGCCATGCTGTCCATTCGCAGAGTTCTGCCGGCCGCCCTGAAAACCCTGGCGTGCCGCCGGAATTGCGTGCGTCTCTGCCCCTAAAGGCCTGCTCGCCACCAGATTATTCGGCCGTCCGTGGTTGACATTGAAGTATGAGGAGCGATTGTTGCGGGCCATGGCATCATTCTGCGCCTGGAACGACGTTCTAGTGATGTGCGGTTCACGCGACGCGCTCATCTCCGCCGCGGTAGGAGGATGATTGATGCCGCCCGGCCCACCGCTGAAGGCGACGCGACGGTTGTTCACAATCGTGTTCCGGGTCACGATGGTCCGATTGATGTAGGTGTTGTGGATAACGGTCCGGTTTACACGCATCACTGCCGTGTTGTACGCGAAAACGCCACCGTGCCACATGCCCCCCACAAAGCCAACGCCCATGTAACCGAAGCCGTAGTTGACGCCGCCGTAATAGCCCACATGCATTCCCCAATAGCCCGGATGCCAGGCATACATGCCGGATCCCCAGCCCCAGTAACCCGGAGTCCACAGCGCGCCCACGAAAGGCGCCGGAACCCACGCGCCAGGCACCCAGTAGTAACCCTCCGGGCCGTAACCCCAGTAGCCGGGCGTCCACATCAACCCGGGCCTCGGACAAGGAGGTTGCACATAAACCGGCAGTGGCGGCGGCGCAACCCCAACGCTGATAAAGACGCTTGCATGCGAGGACACAGGAATCAGCGCCACCAGAACAGCCATCAACAGCCAGCGCATCGAACGGAAAAACCGCATCACGAAACCTCTCGATCCTGGAATTCCGGGTAACGCCCATTCAACCTTGCCCACCCGGTCTCTGCCGGTTGAAACCCCTCCTGCGCGAAGAAGTTGCACGAAAACATCCCTTCCGCGCGCGCCTTCGGAATTCCTTGTATTCAATAAGGTTATCGAAGCTCATTCGCCTGCACAATGCAGGCCGGAACCACAGTCCGGTGGTAGACTCAGCCCATGCCGCACGGTCTGTTTATTACGCTCGAAGGTCTCGACGGTTCAGGTAAGACCACGCAAATCAAACGCCTGGCCACCTGGCTGGAGCGACGCGGCCTGCCCTCCCTCATGACACGCCAGCCCGGCGGTACGGCTACCGGCGAGCGCATCCGCGAGATTCTGCTCGACGCGCGCTCATCGCCCCTGGCTCCGCTGGCAGAGATGGCCCTGATGTTCGCCGACCGCGCCCAGGCCATTGCCGAGGTGATCGAGCCGGCGCTGGCCGCGGGCAAGATCGTCCTGTGCGACCGGTTTACTGACTCCACTGAGGCCTACCAGGGCGGCGGGCGGCAACTTGGTTCGGATGTCGTGCTGGAGATGCACCGGCTGGTCTGCGGCGGAATGCAACCCGATCTGACGCTGCTGTTGCTGCCAAGCCTGGAGGCCTCGCTTGCCCGGGCCCGCCGCCGCAACACGCACACTGAAGCCAAAACCGGCAGGAATGAAGGGCGTTTCGAAGCAGAGCAGGACGCCTTCTATCGCCGCGTCTGGGAGAAATACCGCGAAATTGCCGCCCGTGAGCCGCAGCGCGTGGTGTGCATCGAAGGCAACTTGGGCATCGACGAGGTCCACGAGCAGATTGTCGAAGCGGTGGCAGAGCGGCTGGTCACAGAGACCAGGAGCGCCTGAGTATCGCCATCTGCACGTCGGGAAGGACTCAGTTGTCCAAGGTCGCTCCGCACCGGGTCCCCGAATGCCGTAGACTCGATCCATGGGCTTCCGGGAATTTATAGGCAACGCGGTAACGATTACGCATCTGCGCGAGAGCGTGCGCGCCGGCCGTTTTCCCCACTCGCTAATCCTGGCCGGCCCACGCGGAGCGGGCAAGTACACGCTGGCGCTGATGCTGGCCAAGGCGGTTAATTGCCTCAATCCAACGGAATCCGGCGGCCTGCCGGACTTTTGCGACGCCTGCTCGAACTGCACCCGCATCGGCCTCGCCGCCAATCTCGAAGAGCGTGTCGCCGAGGCCGTGGCCGCCCGCGACGACTTGCGCGAGACCGACAAGCGCGAGACGCGCATCCTCATCCAGACCCACCCCGACGTGCTGATCGTGCCGCCCGACCCGCCACAACTGCTCATCAAGCTGGGCCAGGTGCGACAGGCAATTCATGCGGCGTATTATCGCCCGCCGACTGAAGCGCGCCGCGCTTTTACCATCTTCACCACTTCAGCCTTCATGAAAGAGGCCGCCAATAGCCTGCTGAAGCTGCTGGAGGAGCCGCCGGATCACACCTCTCTTATCCTGCTCACTGAAAATCCCCAGGAACTGCTGCCCACCATCCGTTCCCGCGCAGTAATCCACCGGCTGGGCGCACTGCCAACCGCGGACCTGGAGACATTGCTGGCCCAACGCCGTCCCGAATTGAAACCGCAACAGCGTGCCCTGGCGGCGCGACTGGCCGAGGGCGCCGTGGGCCGCGCCCTCGACATTGATCTCGGCGCTTATTTGGCCAGCCGTCAGGACGCCCAGATGATCCTGCGCACGGCGCTGGACTCCTCCGCTGCAACCGGCGGATCGGACTATTCGCAGCTCTTCCGCACCACCGACGGCTACCGCGGCGGCGCCGACGGACAGGAGAAGACCATCAACCTGCTGCGCGCGCTGGGAAGTGTGATCGAAGACCTGTTGCTGATTGTCGCAGGAACGCCTCAACTGATCCGGAACGTGGACCTTACCGCTGAATTGGAGCGTCTGGTGCGTGACTCCGCCCTCACCGTTGAGTGGATTGACGGCGCGGCGCGAGCGCTGGTCCAGGTGGAACAGGGTATGCGCCGCAACCTGCTGCGCTCCCTTTCACTTGACGCCATGGCTGTCGCTCTCAGCCGCAGTTAAGCCTCCGCCGAACCATTGCCCCGGCGACAATTGTCCGTTGCGCCGCTCCATCGGGCCACGGCATAATAACAGGAGCAACCCCCGTTGGGCATAAGGCATCTTCTCGGATATCAGCAATCCTACGTATTGCTCGGATACCGATAGCGATACCGAGAGGGTTTTTCCGCATGAGCAGTAGTGTCTCCAACACGTGGGTAAGCAGGAGTTTTCTTCCACTCCATTGGGCTATGTATCAATGGACAGAGAGATCAGGAAAACTCTCCGCGAGTTGTCTCTGACCTTCGCCAGACGCGGGCTGCTTCGCATTTTGTGTTTTCCCCAGGAGGGTAGTTTCCTATGAGCATTCAAGCCATTCTTCCCACAGGCAGCGAAGGAAAATCGCTACCGCCCAAGCGCCTTCAGAGCCGTGGCCGGAGAACTTCGCTTGCAACACCGGCATCCTCCTTTCCCGCACAGATCTATGAGATCGATGCGCCCAGCCGTCATGCCGAGCTTTTCTATCTGCAGAAACAAATTCAATCGCAGACGCCGATGGTCATCGTGCTGGAAGACGGAGAACATCTGGAAGGCTGCATCGAGTGGTACGATCGCAACACGCTCAAGGTCCGCGGCCGCTTCAAGACCCTCGTCTACAAATCCGCCATCAAGTACATGTACAAAGTTGGCGACGCCGGACAGTAGAGCAGGAACAAAGGGAAATAGACAGCAAGCAGCCCGCCTATCGTTGCTGCCGAATGCATGGCTTCATCTCTATCCCTCCATGATTCTGCGCCGGAGCGGATCAGTTTGTTCCCTTCTACGCTGATTGACTCGTTTCCTGCCTTTAACGCGCGGCCTTGCGCAACCGGTCGCGAATTGCTGCGCCAACGCCCTCGGCCGGCGGCAGTGGGCAAAGGATCACCGTACATCCGCACGCATCTAGCGCACGCAGTCCCGCATAAAGCTCGCGGGCCAACTCCGCAGGCGCTTCCCACCGTCCCCACGGAAAAACTACGGCACCGGCAAGCGCGCCGCTCGCTTTCACCCCTGCCGGCAGCATCACGCCCAGCCGTTCGCCCGGCCAGGCCAGCGCCGTCTCCTCAAGGCGCGCGCTCAGCTCCGCCAAGGAACCCTCTACCAGCACGAGCCTCGCTTTCGGGGCGTAATGCCGTAGGCCTACGCCGGGAGACGGCAGCGCCGCCTGCGGTGTCTCCTGCAACTTGCCACTGCGGAAGACCTCAACCGGACCAGCCGTCGCGCCAATCTGGTCCGCCGTGACCGCTCCCGGCCGGTAGATCACCATCGGGCTCTGGCAGGGATCGAGGACCGTGGACTCGACGCCGTGCGCTGTGGGTCCAGCATCGAGGACGGCATCGATCCGCCCGTCCAGATCGTCAAGCACGTGCGCCGCAGTGGTGGGACTGATGCGGCTGAAGGTGTTCGCGCTGGGCGCCGCCACCGGTACTCCCGCCCGGCGAATCAGTTCCAGCGCCACCGGATGCGCCGGCATGCGGACCCCGACCAGCGGCCGCCCCGCCGTCACGGCGTCCGGAACCGCCTCAGTCCGAGGCAGCAGCAGGGTAAGCGGGCCGGGCCAAAACGCCCCCATCAGGCGGCGCGCCTTCTCGGGAACCTCACGCACCAGCCCTTCGA
>JAJZVZ010000006.1 GCA_021846945.1 Acidobacteriota bacterium
CTTCCCTATTCCGGGATGCTTCCCGGGAATGCCTGGCTGCGCAGCCCGCTAATCAGCTCGTCATAGCACGAAAGTGCTAGAAATCAAGCTACTTTTCTATTGAGCGTCGTGGGCCTGGGGCGCTATGCTGAGGAAGTCTCAGTATGGTGAAGGGGGCTTTATGTCCTCAGGATTTGCAATGTCTACGATGAGCGCGGCGGAATTTGTTCTCTCCGTCGTGGTGGCCGCCTTTTTTTGGAGGCGCGGCCTGCAGTACAGGTTCCCCGCCACGAGCGCTTATCTGGCGCTGAGGGTGGCGTCTGCTCCGGTGCTGTTTCTTCTTTTGTCTGGAAATTTGCATTTCCATTCGTTCGCCTGGTCGATGGCCTACTTTCTGACTTTCTGGGCGGTCTATATCGCCAGCGCAGTACTGCTGTTTTTTATCTGTATAGAGGTCTTCCGTTCCGCGCTCGCGGCCTTCCCTGGGCTGATGCGGTTCGGAGTCGTCATCTTCCGCTGGGCAGCGCTCGCATCACTGATCCTCACCTTCTCTACCGTTTCCTTCGCCCATCGCGGAGTACTCAGCATTCCCGATATCGGCTATGCGCTCATGCGATCAGTCAGCATCTTGGAGTTGAGCCTGCTCGCCTTCCTCTGCCTATCGATGAATGCGATTCACCTTTCACCCAGAAATGTGGCTTTCGGCATCGCATTGGGCTTCGGATTGCTGTCAACAAATGACTTTATTTTTGCAACGCTTGTGTCGCGCAACACGTCGCTGACCTCGCCTCTGCAATTTGTCTATGAGTCATTGACACTGCTGGCGCTGGGGGTGTGGGCGACTTACTGCCTCCTGCCTGAGCCTGTGCATCAGCCGGTAGTCATGCCGGTCAACTCGACCATTTATCGCTGGAATGAGATCGCCTCTGCATTGGGACACACCGGAACCCAAGTGGCCATGCAACAACCGGCCAACGGATTCTTTCTTACCGACGTGGAGAAGGTCGTGGAGAAGGTTTTGAATCGCAATCTGCAGAGTCACGAATTGGAATCGTGAGAACGGAGATCAGAATAGAGATAGCGAACCAGTCTGCAAGCAGAGATTAATTACGAGAAAAGGCCGCGGCGATGCCGCGGCCTTTTCATGTGATGCCTGCGCGTAATTACTCTGCCGCTATGGGCTCAATCGATGCAAAGCGGCCACGATTGCCGTGATCGGTGAACTTCACACGCCCACTCACCTTGGCAAAGAGCGTGTCGTCGGAGCCGATGCCTACGTTGGCGCCGGGCTTGATGCGCGTGCCGCGCTGGCGCATGATGATGGATCCGCCGGTGACAAGCTGTCCGGCGAAGGCCTTCACGCCCAGCCGCTGCGCATTGGAATCCCGTCCATTTGTGGAGCTGCCTCCACCTTTTTTGTGTGCCATTGCCGAATTCCTCTCTAAAATGCTAGCTCTCAGCCATCCGCCTTCAGCTAGCGCATCTTTGAATGAACGATCCCCGCTTCCGTACTGCGAAAATACTGAAAGCCAGGGGCCGAAAACTGAAAGCTAATTCGCCGAATAGGTAACGCCATCCGCCTCGATCGACTTGATGCGCACCTCGGTGAAGTTCTGCCGGTGACCCTGCAGCTTCTTGTACTGCTTCTTCCGCTTGAGGTGGAAGACCAGCACCTTGTTGCCGCGACCTTCACCGAGCACCTCGGCTGTGACCTTGGCGGCAGACGGCTTGGCCAGAGTACCTGCTTCGCCCGAAACCGCCAGCACATCGCTGAACTCGACGGCGCCATCCTGAGCGGCAACCGTTTCAATCTTGACAACATCGCCGGGGGCGACGCGGTATTGCTTGCCGCCGGTACGAATCACTGCATACATGACAAAGCCTCCGGCGCGTCCCATTTTGCATGAGACACGCTCCATCCAATCCGTGTGCTCGATAGGGGCGTATACAGGTGATAACTGCATCGGGACGCGGGCCGCACACCCGCCACCCTTGGCGGTGATCCCATCCAATCCCGCACACCCGCAAAAGGTGTATCGCCAAACTCTTCGATTTTATCGTCAAACCGGGACCGGGGTCAATTTGCGATACACACCGGTAGTGTCCTAAGTTGCCTTTTGGTGCTGCTCGGGATCGTTGCTTATGCTGGAAGGTTTCATCCTTTCCAAGCGCCCATCGATAAAGCCCCGGTACAGGTCTTGGAAGGGTTGGACCTGCTTCCGGTCCATGCAGTCCAGAAACCCAATATCTCCAGAGACAATGAATATCCTGCCCGACTCGTTGAATTCACCAACATCGATCACGCAAGTTCCCGTGAATGGGAACGCGCTCTCGTTTTCGCTCTTACGCGGGGGAAGCGGGAAGTCGCAATCGACCTTCACTTTCCTTATATCGTGAACATTGGCGATGAGTTCAAATTCCACTCCCTTGATCGTTACCAAGTAGTCGGTCTTGTTCACAATTTCAAATCGAAGCGCGATCTCGCAGGGGTTCTTGAGGGTTGGCGGAATACTGAGGCCGAGTGGAACGACGTTCACCCATTGCCGCAGGGCGGCGGATTGAAGCATGATCTGGCTCTCGGCAGATTTCGCCGCGCGCCGAGTCTCATTGCTCTGCCAAGCAATTACGAATCCGGTCCCGATAATGGCCCATACGGTAATTCCCTCGGGCCATGCTACGAGTACGTACCACCAGGGCAGGTAATTTACGCTGCTATCTCGTTCATGCTTGCAGGCTTCTTGTTGTTCGGCCTCCCACGGCGCTGGAAAACTTTGGGCACAACCTTTCTGGCGTTCGGCCTCATATTTTCCGGCGGCTGCGTGTTGCTTGCTGGCCACGAACAACACTGTACCTACTACCAAAAGGAGACATACCAACCACGGAACGAACGCCAACAGTTTCTTCATGGTGGTGAAAATGTATCACAAAAAAGTGTAGACATGCCCCCAGGGAGAGTGAAAGGATGGCGGGCATGGGAAACCAGATTCTCTTCTTTGGCAATGTTTTCGCTCATCTGGTGGTGCTTATGAGCGGAATCGTATCATTCATTTTCGCCACTGTAGCAGCGATTAGAAAGCGTCCTCTCATTGAACGATGGTTTTGGGTAGCGGGCGCTATATGTCTTATTGCCGCCTTTGACTCCGCATGGCAGGATGAACATCGTAATACGCAAACGGTAATAGCAGAAAAATCTGTGCTCGCGAGCGCGGAAAATTCTTGCCAACAGAATGCGCTGATTGCAGATGCGTATAAACGTGGCCTTGAAAGCGCAAATCTAACCGAGAGACAAACAATCGACAAACAGCAAATCGCGGTAAATAGCTGTGTAGTCTCCCTAGGAAAGATGAATCCTATAGTGAACACGCGGACGCCAGTAGTCTCTTTCATTGTTGCGTTTAGCACGCCAAAAGATCGCTTTGGTTTGCCACAAAAATTGAATTGGTACGGCATCGTCATTATGACCAATCGCAAGCTAGAGCCCGTGGGAAAGCTCTCATGCGATAAACCGTTTACTGTAGGAGATGCTCAACTTCATATACAAGCGTCTAGCGCAATGATTGGCCCTCCTACCATAAAAAAAATCAGTGATACGGCTTTTGATATACGAATAAGCAATACTGGGGCCGACTGGGAGGATGGCAACCCAATCACAGTATCTGCCTCAAGTGTCTCTGAGTCGCTAAATTGTTCCTTTAATACAGATGAATAGTTGACAGTCTATTATTTTTGTAATACAGTTATTATTGTGAGGTTGAGATGGCAAACGTACTCAACACGGATAAGCAAATCGCGGTGATCGCTGCACTTGCAGAGGGTTCTAGCATCCGCGCTATTGAGCGCATGACGAGCATTCACCGCGATACGATCATGCGGCTAGGGGTGAGGATCGGCCAGGGATGCACCGCGCTGCTCGATTCCAAGATGCGTGACTTGTCCTGCAATCGGCTGGAAATTGACGAAGTTTGGGGATTCATCGGAAAGAAGGAATCCCGCGTCAAGCCCGGCGACGATCCATCACTCGGAAATGTCTGGACGTTCTGCGCCATCGACGCGGAAACGAAGCTCGTTCCATCGTTCGCGGTTGAGAGCCATCGCAGTGCGGCGGTCACAACGGCATTCATGAAGGACGTAGCTTCGCGGATGCGGAACCGCATCCAGGTGTCAACCGACAGCCTCAGAGCCTATCGGGAAGCCGTTGAAGCTGCGTGGGGTAGCGACGTGGACTATGCGCAGATCGTCAAAGTGTTCGGCCACGAGGAGCGGGACGAGCATCGTTATGCGCCGCCCGAAGTGATTGGAACGGAAAAGACGGTCATGCAGGGGAACCCCGATTACGCGCTGATTTCTACCAGCTACGTCGAGCGGCTGAATGCTACCACGCGGCTGCACATGCGCCGCCTCACTCGGCTTACCTTGGCCTTCTCTAAAAAGTTGGAGAACTTCCGTGCCGCCGTTGGGCTGCACTTCGCCTATTACAATCTTGTGCGCCGCCACAATACGTTGCGCTGCACCCCGGCCATGGCCGCTGGAGTGGAAAGCACGTTTTGGACGGTAGGAGATTTAGTGGAGGCTGCATCGTGACGTACATCGAAGAATTGCAACAGGTTATCCATCGCCTTCACGGAGTCCATTCCACCCATGTTCAGAGTGTGCCTGTAAAAGAGGAATTTCAGGGCAAGACAATTTGGGAGGGAATTGTCGAGGTATTTGAACTGCACGGGCATCCCAAAGCCACCCATGCCTACGCTTGGACCCACGAAACCGACGACCCAGAGAACCCGAAGCGCAGCGTGACCGTCCTCAAGATTCCACCAGCCGTATCCCCCGAAACCGCTGTGCGAGTCGCCATTATGCAGGAGTTATCCAATGCCGAGACAGCCTAAGAAACGTAAGCCGGGTCGCCCCAAGCTGGCGGAGCATGAGACCAAAGGAAAAATCGTACCAGTACGTTTTACCGGCGCTGAGTATGAACGAGTAGCCGAGGCTGCACGTAAGGCCAGCCAAACCGTTTCACAATGGGTTCGTAGCACGTTAGCTGCCGCAGCGGAAGGATAAACCTGTGGATTTCAAATTAGGACACTACCTACACACCGGTCGCGGTGGCTATACTTCCCCCATGCAGCCTGTCAGCATCGTGGTCACTGTCCTGAATGAAGCCGCGGATATCGGCACGGTAGTCCCCAGCCTCCTGGCACAGGAACCGCAGGCGGCCGAGGTCATTATCGTCGATGGAGGATCGACTGACGGAACGTGGGAGTGGCTGGCCGAGGCGCAGGCGAAAGACCCTCGCCTGGTGGCCATTCGCGACGAAACGTGCAGCCTGAAACACTCGGCCGGCCCTGTCTCACGAGGACGCAACGTGGCCATCGCCGCGGCCAAATCGCAGATCATCGCCTGCGCCGACGCCGGCTGCACCTACGATCGAGACTGGCTGCGGAACCTGACCACGCCGCTGGTGGCCGGCGAGGCTGACTATGCACTGGGCGGATCGTGCCTCGATCCGGCAGCGCACACGATTTGGGATCTGGCTTCCGCACCGTTTTTCAGCATCAAGCTGTCACCCACGGAGCCGACCAAATCCTGCACCGCGCGCTCGATGGCGTTTACGCGGGCGCTTTGGGAGCGGATTGGCGGATTTCCGGAACATGTTCTGGTTGGCGAAGACACTCTGTTTGACTTTGCGGCGAGGCGGATCTCGGCGCCTGCCTTCGTGATCGACGCCAAGGCGCTCTACCGGCCGCAGAACACCTTCCGCTCCGCCAGCCACCAGATGGCTCGCTACGCCTTGAGTGATGGCATGGCCGGGGTGCGGTGGGCGCGCCTGTTTCGTAACGCGGAGCGGTGTGCCCTGCACATCGTGGCTCTTGCCTGCCTGCGCTGGACGACTCTTCCACTGCTGGCCGTACTGGCGCTCGAAGCCTGGTTTGCCTTTCACCGCGACTGGCGATTCCTGCGCCGTTTCGGCGTCTCTGCCGTCATGGCCCGGTTCGCCTTCTCGATTGCCGTTCCGTGGGTTGTCGCCGTCAACCAGATTCGCGGGCTCTTCAGAACCAAAGCTCTGACCAACCGCCAGAATGCCTGACAGCTTCAGCAATTCGCAGCCGGATTCGCGGTTCCGTTGATGGAGTCGCGCACCCGCCGCATGATGCCGAGATAGTAGGCGAGATTGTGCATGGTGTTGAGCGTGCCCGAGAGTGCTTCGCTCGACTGCATGAGGTGTCGCAGATACGCGCGCGAGTAGCGGCGGCAGACGGCGCAATCGCAGGCAGGATCAGGCGGAGCCTGGTCTTCAGCATATTGCTTGTTCTTGATGTTGAGCCGTCCCTCGCTGGTGAAGAGCAGACCGTGGCGTGCAGCGCGCGTGGGCAGCACGCAGTCCATCATATCGACGCCCATCCGGGCATAGAGTTCGATCTCGTCGGGGTAGCCAACGCCCATCACGTAGCGGGGCTTGTCCCGCGGCAGCAGGGGCAGCACCTCCGAGATCATCTCCAGCGTCAATTCGCGCGGCTCGCCCACGCTCAGCCCGCCGATGGCATAGCCGTCAAAGTCCATCTCCACCAGACGTTGCGCGCACTCGCGGCGTAGATCCGTGTACATGCCGCCCTGCACGATGCCAAAGAGGCTTTGTGTGCGGCCTGCAAACTGCTCGCTCCAGACCACCTCTTCCTGATGTGCTCGAAAGTGGTCAAGCGAGCGGCGGGCCCAGGCCATCGTAAGCCGCAGGCTCTCTTTGGCGCGGGCGCGATCAGCCGGGTATTCGGTGCACTCGTCAAAGGCCATGGCGATATCCGCGCCGAGAGCAATCTGGACGTCCATCGAGTGTTCCGGCGTGAAGAAGTGGCTGCTGCCGTCCAGATGCGAGCGGAAACGGACGCCGTCCTCGCTCACCTTGCGCAGCGCATTGAGGCTGAAAACCTGAAAACCGCCCGAGTCGGTGAGCAATGCGCGCGGCCAGCTCATGAAGCAGTGCAGCCCGCCCATGCGTTGGATCGCCTCATGTCCGGGCCGGAGGTAGAGATGATAGGTGTTACCCAGAATCAGTTCCGCGCCCAGCTCTTCCAGCGTGTCCTGCGGCACGGCCTTCACGGTTGCGGCCGTGCCCACAGGCATGAACACCGGCGTCTGCACGATCTGATGCGGCAGATGGAGTTGCGCCCGCCGTCCGCCGGCCTCGGTCTCCGCCATGATCTGAAAATGAAGGCTCACCAGAGGATTCTAACGGGAATGCATGCATCTTTGGTCAGACAGCACGAAAGCACAGAAGCGGGCGAGCTTAGCTATGCAGCCTGGCGACCCGGTACTGGAGCCGGGCATTTGGCGTCGCATTCCGAGTGAGCGTTGCGCGTGGGACCGCTGGCTGAGAATGACGCAGACAAAGCGCGCGCCTCCGAGAGACTCTCCGGCAGATGGGAGAAGCGGGCCAATACAAACGACAAATGGCATTGCCTGTGAGAACCCTGAGTCCTATTCCATACAATGGGTAAACATGCGGTTCCGCACCGAATGAGCCGCGATATCGCGCAGGGGGGAACAATTCATTGAGCTCAATTACTCGACCCACCAAATCCTTTGAAGGTATCAGCCGGCGAAATGCCCTGAAAGGTCTGGGGGGATTGCTCGCGGCGTCAACGGTAAGCGCGCGTGCGGCGGCGGGGAGCGAGCCCGCGCAAAGCACAACGCCACGCGTCGGCTCCGGCGTGCTGCCGAAACGGCCCAACATTCTGTGGATTACCGGCGAAGGCGTGCCGCTGCCCGCGCTCAGCTGCTATGGCGGAAGGTTTCTGCAAACGCCCAACATCGACCGCATCGCCAAAGAAGGCATTCGCTTTGAGAACGGCTTCTGCACGAACGGGCTCTGCGCTCCGAGCCGGGCCACACTGCTCACCGGCACCTACAGCCACATCAACGGCATCACCGGCAATCCAGAGGTTAAAAGCCCCGGCCAGCCGGCGCCACACTTCGATCCGGCGCAACAAACGCTGGCAAAGATTCTCCGGCAGAACGGCTATCAGACCGGCATGGTAGGCAAGTGGCATCTGCCTGTGAGTCCCGCCACGGCCGGCTTTGACTACTTCGTTTACAAGAAAGGCGCGGGAGGACCGTATTACAACCCCAACGGTTTTCTGGGCAACCCCAGCCTGGGCAGCCAGGAGATTCGGCAGTACCATTACGAGGGCTATGAGACGGACATCATGACGGATTTGTGCATCAAGGGGCTGCAGCAATTCAAGCAGCCATTCCTGATGATGATGCAGTTCTTCAACACCCACCGGCCCTGGGACCCTCCGCACAAGTACGAGCACATCTACGACAAGACACGATTCCCGGAACCCGGCACGTTCTGGGACGACTACTCGCGGCGGGCAGGCGCTGCGCGCGCGGCGAGAATGCGGATCGAGGACATGCCGGATTTCCATCCGCCGGCCGACCTGACCGGGCGTCAGCGCAAGCAATGGAACTATCAGAAGTACATGGAGCACTTCTTCGGCACGCTGCGCTCTCAGGACGAGAACGTGGGGCGGCTGCTCAAGTACCTTGAAGACAATGGTCTGGCAGAAAACACGATCGTGGTGTACACGACGGATCATGGATTCTTCCTGGGCGATCATGGCTGGTTCGACAAGCGATTCATGTATGAGCAGTCGATTCGGGTACCCTGGATGATCCGGTGCCCCGGAGCGGTAGGACAGGGCACGGTGCGCAGCGACTGGGTCATCAACATCGACAATGCACCGACGGTGCTGGATTTGGCGGGAGTGCCAATTCCCTCCGAGATGCAAGGCAAGAGCATCGCTCCGATCCTGCGCGGTGAGAGCCTGCCTCAGGAACCGCCCGCGTTCTACTACCACTATTACGAGTTCGGCGATCCGCACTGGGTTCAGCCGCATTACGGAATCCGTACCGACCGCTTCAAGCTCATCAGTTATTACACGACCAACCAATGGGAGCTCTTCGACCTGGAGAAGGATCCTGATGAGATGGAGAATCTCTTCATTGACAATAACCGCCATATCCAGGCGGGTTATGAGGAGATCGTTCCGCAGTTGGTAAGTCAATTGAAGCAGTTGCGCGAGAAGTACAAGGATACGACGGGCTTTCCCGTGAGGTTGTCGGGGCCGGGGGATTAAGAGTGTGAATGATCTTCCCACTCCGGCCGGGGCTGGGAAGAATGCGGTAAGGCGCTTATGAAGGATGGCTCATAAGCGCCTCACACTTCGATCCAGTGTGCTCATCGCGTGTTATGCTGATGAGCACACTGGATCGAGCTCCCCTGAAGTTATCGGCTCATGCTGAGGCTTTCTTGCTCAGGTCAATCACCGGAAAGCAGGTGAAAGGCTCGGTGACCACCTGCCAGTACGGAATGTAGTGATATTCCGGATGGCCATCGATAGCAAACTGCAAGGGGCGATAGGGATCCTGCTTAATTTGCCGCAGGATGTCTTCATAGCCGCGGCCGCTGCGCACGGTAAGCGCGGCGCTGTCAGAACCAACCAGCGCGAGCAGAACCGGCCCGTATTCGAGAGCGAAGCGCTCGTGACCGGCAATCTGATCAAGGCCGGTGTAGCGGGTGAGCTTCAGTTCCATCGGCAACGTGAAGCGGATGGTATCTCCGGTGGACCAGGTGCGATCAAGCGTCACGTAACTACCGGGATTGCCGGAGACAGCCGCCTGCTGGTTCACGCGAATCGGCATGGAAGCGGCTGCCCACGAAGGAACACGGATTCGGATCTTCGCCTGAGCAGGGCGCGAGGAAGTTATCGCCAGTGTTACATCCGGATGATATGGGAAGTTACCAGACAGAGTGGCTTTCATCTCCGCGCCTGACTGATTCCACTGGATGGTGGATGGCTCATAGAGATCGACATAAAGACCGTCAGGAGCAACCGAGTAAATATATTCAGGCAGTGAGCCAAGCAGGCGTGTTCCCTGCCCTTCGCAACAGGAATTGGTGCAAAGGGGCACGGGTAAGTCACCCTTCATGCCGACGAGCCGGGCATGATAGATGATGCCGTGAAAGTTCACCTGGTTGGCGAGGCCGGCGTTGTAAATGGATTTCTCAATTTCATTCACATACTTTTCCTGGTCCGGATACATCTGGTGAAAGCGCTGATTGAAACGAACCCAGAAGACACTACCGCAGGTTTCACCGGTTTCACAGAAGGGCTTCTGCGCCTTGAGACGGTAGGATTTGGGCGGAAATTCGCCAAATTCGGTAATGGCAATGGAACCGCCAACATGCTCCCAGCTATCGTGATACAAGTCCCACGCGCCCTGCATGGCGCGAAGATAGCGCTCGTCGCCGGTGGCGTGATAAATGTCGAGATAGGCTTCAAAGTCAGTAATCAGGTAGTTATGCGGCCGGTCGTAGGGATATTGCCAGACAACGTCCGTATTGTGGTTGGCTAATCCTTCGAGCCAGTAATTCTCCTGGTAATAGCGCTGAATCACATGGATATCTTCAGGCTTGCCGAGGGGCGTAAAGTACATGCGCGTGTTGGCGATCATGCCCTGAACGCCCTGGGTGCCACCGCGCATCATCTTCGGCAGATACTCGCACGTATCGAACCAGTCATAGAAGCCGCGCAACAGCGGAAATGCCTTGGGGTTGCCGGCGTAACCCGCCTCAATAAGGCCATGGGTAACCCATGAGCGCGTATATCCGCCGCGTTCGCTGTGGAGGATCAGATCCGCAGGGTAGGCCATGATATAGCCGTTGGACTCGCGGCACTCCTCGATGCCGTCGACCACGGCGTTCATCCAGGAGCGCAACTCGGCGTGGTCGATCCAGCGCAGGGTATTGCCTGAGCCCATTAGAAAGCGGCCGGCGCTCGAACCTGGCAGCGTGGTATCCCAGAAGGCGATGGGCTGGCGCAGGCCAGGGCGAACCGGCTTGCCGGCGCGCTCGCGGAAGGGCCGCAGCATCTCGTCGACGGAAAAGGCGCTGAGCAGATAGGTGATGTTGTTCTCCATGGCCTGGCGGAAGAGCTTGCCCTGGGGGTTGACGCCCGAACGAGGCACGCTGACCAGAAACGGAACCCTGCGCCAGGCTGCGGCAGAGGTGACGTTGCCGGGATTGTCTGTGACGATGCCCTCGCCCATGGGTCGCGGCGGGCGGGTGAGTTGGGCCAGGTCGGCGGGGTTGACGAATGCAGGGTCCCCGGTGGCCGGGCAGCGCTCTGCCACGTCTTTGCCACCGGAGAGGACATCCATCTTGCCGATGGCGAGCGTGTAGCCGACGCCGTCCTGGGCGGGACGGAGCCGGGTTGCGGTGAGCCGGACGTATCGGCCGGAGGTACCGCCGGCAGCGAACTCGGTGATTTCATCGTAGGGATTGGCAAAGTCGGCCTTGGAGTGATCGGCAAGTAGCTTCGAACTGGCAAATGCGGGATCGTCCGAAGCTTCGATGCGGAAACGCACCGGGAAGCCATAGCCGTTGGCGTGCTCATCGCCCGGCGTAAAGGCGGGATAGAGGCGCACGGCGTCAATAGCGTGCGGAGCACCGAGATCGACCTGGAGCCACATGACCGCGTCGGGCGTGTGTGCCACTTTGGAGACGTAGGGGCGGTACCAGGTGGCTGCGGGCCAGGCCATGCGGCCCACGGGCGTCGCGGTTCCGGCCGGCCCGGCGGAGGAAGCGGCATGGGTGGAGCGCGGGCTCAGAGTGCCAAGGGCGGCGAGGGCGGCTCCGCTCTTTACAAAGTCGCGGCGATTGATAGGCATGATGGCATTCTCCACAGGATTGGCCCAAATCCGGAGAGCCGGGCCGTTGCGTAGGCTTGCTTGTGTGCAGACACCGCCGTGCAGGATCATGCGGGCCGCGCCGACAGTCCATCCTACGCTGGGTTGATATGGACTGGCGAATTCGGGGGATTGATCAGGGATTGCTGTCAGGAGAGTCTTGATTCAGAAGTACAAGGTGGGCCAGAAAAAAAAAATCGGCCCCCGTGGTCTACGGGGGCCAAGTTGCCTTGGTTCTCTCGCGTTGCGAGAGCTTGATTGGCGGCCTGCCGGCCGGGGAGCCGATGGCGCGGAAAGGTGCCTCGGAGGGAGGGGCTGAACGGCCTTACGGCCGCTCCGCGCCATTCAAGGAAGCAGCATTCTGGGGTGATGCTGAATCCTGGGCCGCCAAACTGTTTTCCATCACACGCACGTCCACGCTGCTGGTACGCACCCGGCTGGAGCCTGTGCCCGTGTCGCTTGCTGTGGTCGACACGGCATTGCCGAGGGCTACGGCGTGCATGCGGTAGATGGGAATCTGATGTTGTTCGTAGAGATAACGCTGTACGACCTGAGCCAGCCGCTGGGAGTCCTGGATGCCCGCGCTGCCGCGATAGGGCGAGTGCGCCTCCATCTCCAGGATGTAACCCATGTGACCAGTGACGCTGGCTGCGATGCTGTCGAGCTGCTGGCGAGCATCGTCGGTCAAGACGGGCTGGCCGTGACGGAATTCAATGGTGACCTGGGTGACTTGGCGATACTGGTCGAGGCCATTGACGGTTGAATGCAGTTGGTCAACTTGGCCAGCCGCATTCTTTGCGGTGGTGCCAGCGGCGTCAGCCGCCTGACCTGCTGCCGTAGCAGCCTGATTGGCTGAATCCGCCGAAGCCTGCGCCTTCTGGATACCTGCCTGCGCCCGACTGTCCACGTCCTTGATGTCGTTCGCGGTCTTGGTGTTGATCTGATCGAGCTCGTTGAGACGATCATTGATGGGGTCCGTCTGCCTTCTTACCCACTTCTTGCGGGCAAAGGGCATCATATGTCCCCAAAACCCCTCCTTCGGCGGCGGCACGTAGGTCGAAGCCGGGGGGGAGGGCTGCTGCTCCGCCGATGGAGGGGTGCTCTGGGAATTCGTTGACTGGCCCTGCTGCGCCCACGCGGGAATTCCGATTGCAGATGCCAGAAGAAGAACGGCGACCTGGCTAGGGAGAGAACTCCGAAGATGCGTCTGTTTTCTCATGGGATAAAGCCCTCCTGTTACTTGCTTCGCTACTCTTGGCAATCAGGCAGACATTTCTTGCGCCGGGCCCTCTTGCCTGTACGCCAATCCTTAGTGCACGGTCGATGCCAAAACCTCCCCGGGCAGAGGCAAATCACTATGGCGTTCAAATCGTTTGCTTTACGGGACGGGATGATGTGGTGAGGTCTGTGCCCGCCGGCCTCAAACGGCAGGCGGAGGTGTAATTTTTACAGGTCGCCGGTATTTTCTACGCGGTAAAGTGGGCTATCCCGAACTATTTTGTCGTGACGCCGATGATGCGCACCTGCGGGTAGGCGCCATTCCAGTCCGGTGAGACCGCATCGAAGATCAGCCGGAAGTCCTTCTCTTCGCCGGCATTCAGCGGATCGGCGGAGACCGGCTCGATATCGATATACGGCTGGCGCATGCGGATAAATTTGAGCGGCTGGGTTTCATTCTGGGTGACTTCATTGGCGGTATCGCGGAAGAGCACTTGAACGGTGATGCCGGTAACGGTGCGGGAGCCCTTGTTCGCGATGTGACCATCAAGGTAAGTCACCTTGCCGCCGACAAAATTGGTTGACTCGCTCATGGCGAGGTTCGTGATCGGCAGGTTAGCGGCGTAGGGATCGAGCGGAGCGGAGACAGGCGTCACTGCCGGCGTTGTCTTGCCGTGTTGAAGCACAAGGATCACGACCGTCGCTGCGATCAGCACAATAGAGGCCGCCACCGCCACCGGAATCCAGTTCCGCTCGCGCGGCCCGGATGAAGGAAGGAATTGAGGTTCCGTGCTCATACTCACGAGCGAGATTGTACACCTGTTACCTTGGGAATACTCCGGCCCGGAAAAAGAGAGAATCGGGCGCGAGATTTTCATTTGCCTGAGAGAATTCAGGGCGCATAATAAGTCAACAGAGTCGCCTGGGGACAAGGCTGATTCTCCACTGAACAAAACGCATCTTCGATCCGCTTGGTACATCCAACCAGCAGAACGGGAGTCGGCGGACGGATGCGGACACGGTAAGCCGTTCGGTATGTTTTTTGCGGTGTTTGCGGCAAGTTATGAAGAGGCAGGCCTATGATGCAGTCATTCTACAAATCGTCTTCGCTTTCCCCGCCTGCGGAGTGCACAAGTCGGTCGCGGCAGGCTGGAGACATTGTGTACCGCGGCATGACTATTGCGGCGATGCTAATGTTGCTGGGTAGCCTCTGGGTATTCTGAAGCCCTGAGGCATGCAAGCCTATGAGTCCGTCACTGTTCTTCCTGCCAAAAGCATGGCAGCGATGAACCAGCCGACGGTAGCGAAGATGGCCGCCAGGGTCAGCGGGATAAGCGTCGGCGGAAATCCCTGCCGTTGATGAGTCGCCACACGAATCGTAAACCACTGAATTGCGGCAAAGGTCCAGGCCAATTCCAACTTCAGCCACGCAAACAAATTGAGCGCCAGCGCCTCCAGGCGCGCCCTGTTTTGCGGTGTCACGCACACCGGGAGATTAACCTCCGTTGGGTTGCGCGCCACCACCGAGACGAGTAGATAGATCCCCGCCGCCAGGCTGGGCAGAAGCAGCAGAGAAAATGGAGATCCCCAGGCGTCGGGATGGCCGGCGATGTTGAAGTGCATCGGAATCCTGCCGGCAAGCCGATTAGGACCATACAAGGCCCGTAGCGTGATCCACGCCAGAAAGACGAATGCGGTGAGGCCGATGGTGTCCAGGGTCTTGCGCATGAATCCCCGCAATGAAATGGGATTATCGACCAAGATACAGCAATCTGAGCCCCGATTCCTGCCGCGGCAATTTTTCCGGCAATCCGTAGGGTGAGACTGTCCTGTCCCCGGGATTCTACGAAGCCTTCATGAGGCGGCTGGCTCTGGCGAGGAGCGGGATGGCGGCCAACTCGGCCAGGACGCAGAACAGAATCACGACGGGCACCGAATGATCGTAGAGGATGCCCATGATGGCGCTGCCGGCAAACCAGAAGATGCCGTATGCGGCGGTGAAAAGGCCGTAAGCCGACGGTCGGCGTTCGGCGGGAACCATAGTGGCGACTGCCGCAGGAATGATCGACGCGTGAACCCCCATCCCCAATCCCCAGATGGCTGCGCCGGCAAGAGCCAGCCGGAAGCCGCCCAGAAAAACGAGCGGCGCAAAGAGCGTTGAAATCAGGGTGAGCGGAATCAGTACAGAGATGCCGTAGCGGTCAAAGAGGCGGCCAAAGACCAGCGATCCAGCGCCGCTTACGCCCATGGCTACGGCATAGAAGACGGGAATCCAGGTGGCGCTCATCACGGCCGCCTGCTGAAAGTGGAAGGCGATGAGCTGGAAATCGGCAAATCCCACTGCCACGCAAGCCGCCGCTGCCAGATAGATCCAGAAGACGCGGGGAAGCCCGCTGGCTTCCAAGGTTTGTTTCCGGACAGCCAGATCTTCAGGGCGCGGATAAAGCATCCTGGCAATGGAAAGCAGCAGCACCGTGATGACCGCTGGAACCGCGAGCGCCGCGAAGGCGGGCCGGTAATGGCCCCGATGAGCCAGAATCAGTGCC
The DNA here is from genome assembly GCA_021846945.1 of Acidobacteriota bacterium. Lineage (GTDB taxonomy): Bacteria > Acidobacteriota > Terriglobia > Terriglobales > Acidobacteriaceae > Telmatobacter. Next base: position 15,486 of record JAJZVZ010000006.1, read on the forward strand.
ACCACCAGAGGGCCAACCAGCGCGCCGCTCTGGTCCAGCGCTTCATGCACGCCAAAGCCCCATCCAAAGCCCATTTCTCCGGCGGCATGCGAGAGCATCACGTCGCGGGGCGGGTTACGGATCGCCTTGCCGGTGCGCTCCAGCAGGATGAGGAGTGCAGCCGTCTGCCAGTTTCCGGCCACGGCAAGGAGAGGCACGGACGCCATGGTCACGATATAACCGAAGAAAGTAATGGGCCAGAAGGCTTGCGTCCGTTCGCTGATTCTGCCGGAAAAAATGCGCAAGCCGTAGCCCAGTAACTCCCCGAGCCCGGCAACGGAGCCAACAATGGCCCCGGAGGCGCCGAGGGTCTGGAGAAACGGCCCCGTGATGCTGCGCGATCCCTCGTAGGTGAAATCGGCGAAGAAGCTGACGGCGCCCAGGATGAGCACAAATTTAAGCGCGGTCCCAGCCTTCCTGTTGCCCGCTTGCCCGCCTTGGCCGCCCGATACCGGAAAGTTCATGATCGACCTCTTGGAGCCATAAACGAGATGCTCGGAGATGGAAGATGTCGACTGAAACAGGGAGAAGAACGGAAGGGGACCAACTATCCAAAGCGCGCGCGCTTGACGGTCTGACGGAAGTCTATACCGACCATCTCGACACGAAAACACATCTCGGCAAGCCGGGAGCGCATGCGCTCTCCAATGCGATCCCCGAGGGTTTCCTCGTTCCGGGCGGGCTTGGCGCCGTCTTTATCCGCCTGAAAGCCGGCGCCGGCCGGCAGATCGACCCAGTTTGTCGTGATGATGGTGGTCAACTTGTCGTTGTAGCGGGTGTTGAGGATAAACGCTACCGTATCGGAAACCCACTCGTTCGGCCTCTGTGCTCCCAGGTCGTCGAGGACAAGCACCTCGGCGGCGAAGACCGGCTTGAGCAGTTCCAGCTCCGTCGTATTGACCTGCGGGTTATAGCTGTTCTGGATGTTCTTGAGCAACTCGCGGTAGTCGCAGAAAAGGCCCTTGACGCCGCGGTCAAGCACCAGACGCTGCAAAATGCCCACGGCCAGGTGCGTTTTGCCCAGGCCCGCGGTGCCGACAAAGAGCAGGCCATTGCCTTCGGTATCCACCGGATACGCCTCAGTGAACTTGCGGGCGGTGATGAGCGCTTTGGCCAGTGAAGGATTCGCTCCCTTGAATCCAGTCTCAAATGTATCCAATGAACAATGCCGGTAGCGCTCGGGGATATGCGCAGCGGCAAGGCGCCGCTCCTGGCGTTCGATCACCTGGCACTCGCAGGGACGAGACACCCACTTCCCGGCGCTGTCCATCACCCGGACCAGCCCGATTCCATCGCAGATCGCACAAACAGTCATCTGCCTTCAAGCCTAGCTCATGGGCCGGCGGAAGATGCCGGTGCATCCCCCCTGCGTGAATGTGGAAAACGCTACAGATGCGGGAGAAAGAGTCCGCCAGCGGCGATCTTCAGTCAAGCGCCGGACCGGCTTGCGGCGCCTTCGGCTCTTGCAGAGACAGCGGTTCAAGATTGAGAACCGATTCAGAGTAGTTCAACGATTGCGTGGTTTCTTCTTCTTGGCATTGGGGTATTCAGTCTATATTTGGAAATTTGGGAGGGAACCATATTGTGACTCGGATTTCATTGCATCTTACCATCGCCACACTCGTTTTAGCACCACTGCTGCCGGTCTCCGGGGCTGTTGCGCAACAAACCGGAAGTGCGCCGGCCGTGGCGCCGGCAACAGCCGCAGCCGCCGCGCCGGTTCTCGGCCCGCACATGACGCGCGAGGAGCAGATCCAATACGACTGGGCATGGCTCAGCCGCTTCAAGGAGGCAGATTTGGCGCTGGGACTGCCCACGCCGGGCGAGAACCGCGTGGTCTTTATGGGCGACTCGATTACACAGGGCTGGCACCTTGAGAACTCGTTTCCCGGAAAGCCGTATGTCAACCGCGGCATCAGCGGACAGACCTCACCGCAGATGCTGTTGCGCTTTCGCCAGGACGTAATCGACCTGAAGCCCAAGGTGGTGGTGATCCTGGCCGGAACCAACGACATTGCCGAAAACACTGGCCCGATGACACTGGAAGAAACCGAAGGCAACTTGATGTCAATGGCGGAGCTGGCCACTGCCAGCGGCATCCGCGTGGTGCTGTGCTCGGTGCTGCCGTCAGTTGACTTTCCCTGGCGCCGCGGCCTCGATCCCGCGCCCAGGATCGTGGCGCTGAACAAGTGGATCAAGAACTACGCCGCGGAGAAGGGCTACGTCTATGTCGATTACTACTCAGCCACGGCGGACGCGCAAGGCGGGCTGCCGCCCACTCTGAGCCGGGACGGCGTGCATCCTCTGCCGGCCGGATACGCGATCATGGCCCCGCTGGCCGAGGCCGGGATTGAGAAGGCACTAAAAGACAGCGGTCAGTGATCAGTTGTCAGTTTTCAGAGATCAGGGATCAGGGATCAGGGATCAGTTTTGATCCGTCAGCGATCTGTGGCCAGAATCCGAGGCTCGCTACCGGATCAGCATGTGACGAATGCGCAGACGTGAACCATATCCGGGAGATTTCGCGCAGAGCGATCCGCGTGACAAAATCTCTTGCATTGACGCCGTCGATGGATCACGGGCCATTGAGTCCTGGAGACGGAAAACTGGTCCCTGACATCTGACAACCGCTTTGCGGCGTTTGCGAAACTGCTGGAATCCCCCTACAATGAAGAAGAAGAATTGCAGGAAAGGTGTGTCTTTAAGAGATGCCGAAGGAAAAGATTCATCCCAATTACGCCGCGGTGCGGGTGGTGTGCGCCTGCGGAAACAATTTTGAGACTCGGTCGACCCACAAGGGTGACATTCACGTGGAAATCTGCTCGGTTTGCCACCCGTTCTTCACCGGCAAACAGCGGCTTGTGGATACCGCCGGACGCGTCGAGCGCTTCCGCCGCAAGTATGCGAAGGCCGGCGAGAAGGCGAAGTAACCAGCGCCCGTGGCAACAGGCAAGCAGGATTGGGCCTCCGCCACGGCGGAGGCCTAAGTACGTTTGGGACAAAAACAGCTTTCAGCTCTTGAGCTTTTAGCCTCTGACCCGTTTTTCTGCAATTTTGCTTTTCCCCACCGCAAAGGCGGGCCAGATACTGAAAAGACAATTGGATGATAGCTGGAAGCTGAAAGCTACCTCAATGAAGAAGCACTGGGACAATCCGGTGGAGCACGCGATGCCCGTGGGAGTGCGGGTGCCGGCGGAAGTGCGCATCGGAACCGTCGCGGTGAGGCCGGCAACGGTTCTGGCGCCCATGGCTGGGGTGACGGACACAGTCTTCCGGCGCTTCATTCGCCACGCGAGCCTGTTTTCCAAAGAGCAGAGAGCAGAGGTAAGCGATCAGGAACCAGAGACCAGGGGCCAGGAGGCGGCGGGGCAGGTCGAATCAGCCATCACCAACGCGCAGTCCGGCTGCGGGCTGCTGATGACGGAGTTCACTTCAGCCGATGGCCTTTCGCGGATGCGCGAGGCAAAGCGCCGCCGCTATCTGACCTTTTACGATGATGAGCATCCCATCGGCGCGCAACTGTTTGGGTCGAACCCGGAAACGCTGGCCGAGGCGGCGCGCATTGTCGAAGAGACGGGCTTCGATACAGTTGACCTGAACCTGGGCTGCCCCGCCAAAAGAGTGGTGGGATGCAACGGCGGCTCGGGGTTGCTGCGCGATCTGCCCAAGATCGGCGAGATCTTTCGCGCCGTGCGCAAGGTGGTAACGATTCCCTTCACTGTCAAGTTCCGCACGGGCTGGAACGACCAGCAGATTGTGTGCGTGGAACTGGCGCGGATGGCAGAAAGCGAGGGGCTGAATGCGGTCGCCTTGCACGCCCGCACCCGCGAGCAGGGCTACAGCGGCCAGGCGCAATGGGAGTGGATCGCCGCGGTAAAACAGGCCGTGAAAATTCCGGTCATCGGCAACGGCGACATCCGCACCCCGGAGGATGCGGCGGCAATGGTCGCCGATACGGGCTGCGATGCCGTGATGATCGGGCGTGCCGCGCCAGCCAATCCGTGGATCTTCCGGCAGATCGCGCAGTACACGGCAACCGGCGCCTACGACCGTCCCGCGGTGGAGGATCGCTACCGCATGATCCGCGCCTACTTTGAGATGTTGCTAACGGAAGAAGAGGCGTGCCGTGACCTGCCTCGCGACGCCCGCATGGGCGACCCGGCCGGAAAAATGAAGCAGTTTGCCACCTGGTTTACGCATGGCGTGCCGGGCGGCGCAAAGCTGCGCGCAGCCATCTACCAGGCGCGCACCGGAACCGCCGTGTTGAACGAAGTGGAGAGATTCTTTGCGCAGCAGATGGAAAACGGCGTTAGCGCGGATGAATCAGAAGAACCCGGGCAGGATATCTTCTCCGACAATGTGCTGGTCTGCGATTAAACCGGTCCCGCGGCATCTTTGCATAAGCGCGCCGCTTTGCGGGCACACCGGATCTTCTTTCCAAGGCCGTCGGTAAACTCGACGCGCAGGTTCCTGCAAGGAAAAGCCGCGCATTCACGAGCCGGGCTATCGCGGGTGCGGAGTCTACGCCGGTGATACCATATCCGGAACTTTTCAAATCGGGAATTGCAGCAATCTTCCCAGAAAGTACCTCTGCAAAAGTACGATCGTGGGATGTTGCCGCACACTTCTATCGGTATATATTGGTTACAAAATTTAAAAACGGGAATGGGCCCCTTGCAGAAGGCTGGACGGAATTTAAAGTGCGTCCTCTACATGCTGATGTGTGCGATTGTCGCGGTAGGCATTGCAGTACCCGTTTGCCTTGCACAGCAGTATAGTTTCAGCGAAGTCACTGCGGGGATGGATGATCTGAACGTAAACTGCATCGCGCAGGATCGCTCAGACTTCCTTTGGGTCGGCACGGAGAATGGCCTCTACCGATACGACGGCAACCGAATCCGCAAGTTCGGCGCAGCCGATGGGCTCAACGCGCGCACCATCCAAAGCCTGTTTCTAGGGCCGGATGGAACTCTCTTTGTTGGGACGACGAGCGGCATCTACTTCCGTCTGCGCAGCGGCAGGTTCTCCGAGATAGCCGCTCCCGCTCCGCTCAACCACTTCTTTCAGAGAATCGGGACGGTATTTTCAGCAGAAGCTCCTGACAGGATCATCGCGGCCGCGCGCAGCGGGGCCTATGAGCTTCGGCGCATAAGTTCCAGGAACTGGGTGGCCACGCCCCTTCATCTGCCGGGCGGCGCGATCTGGAGCGTGCTTTATGCCCCGGACGGCGTGCTGTGGTATGGCTGCGGCTCCGATTTGTGCCGCATGGCCGGCGGCAAAGCCATCGAAATGCGCGGCGGGCTGCATCTCCCTGAAGATCAATGGCTCCATCTTCTGCTTCGGAGCAATGGCCGTCTGTGGATTCGCGGCGGCTCGCACCTGGGCGAAGTGATTCCCGCTGAGGAACGGTATGAGGAGCACGATCTGCCCCTCCCATACGACAATTCGCCGTACGCCGCGCTGACGCAAGACAAGCGGGGAGACATTCTCGCTTCGCAGGGGTCATTCCTCGGTCTCTGGAAGGATGGCGCATGGCGTTTGGTGACCAGGCGCAACGGACTTCCGCGCTTTGATCTTTCAGCGTTGTTTGTGGACCGGGAGGGTTCACTCTGGGTGGGAATGGTAGGCCACGGCCTTTCGCGCTGGGTGGGGCGCGGGCAATGGGAGGCATACACGGTCTCCGATGGCTTGAGCGACAACATCGTGTGGGGCGCGCTGCGCGACCACATGGGCCGTCTCTGGATCGCTACGGAGGGCGGTCTGGACTGGATTCCCGCCGGCCAAACAGCGGCAAGACCATGGCGGGACGGCGGTATTCCAACCGTCCGCGCCGACACACTGGCAGAGAGCGCCAATGGCAACGTCTGGATTGGGAGCGCAGCGGGCAGACTGATCAGGATCAACGAGAAGACGTTGGCCGGAGAGACGTGGAAAGTGCCCGAGGTCTATCGTATCCTGACCGATAAACAAAATCTCCTATGGGCGGCCACCGACGGCGGATTGTACGTGGGCGTCGCCGACGGCGCTGACCCATCGCTGCATCTGGTCAAGGCCGCCGTCTTCGTAAATCCGAAAATGCGCTTTACGGACCTGTGCCCGGACACGTCCAACCGCCTATGGGTCGCGTCAGACCAGGGACTATTCCGGCTGGACGCAAACGGGTGGCGCCGCATCAATCCTGGTGTCCCCGGCGTGAACCCCTCACTCATTGCCATGGACCGGAAAGGCAACCTGTGGGCCGCGGGAAACTTCGCGGGAATCAGACGGCTGCGCATCGCCGGCGGGCGCGTAGTCGCATCGGAGTCCATCACCCGCCCCCGCCTGCTGTCGGACCAGGTGGTTTCTCTGTATTTGGACCACCGGGGATGGATGTGGGTGGGCCAGGATACAGGGCTCACAGTCTTCAATGGCCGCTTCTGGCATAGCTTTACCCAGGATGATGGCCTCATCTGGAATGATCTCGATCTGGACGCGCTGTCCGAGGATAGGGACGGCAGCATGTGGATCGGGACTTCCGGAGGGCTCTCCCATCTGATCGAACCGGAGGCGGTCATTGCGACTCAACTGCGCGCGCCACTGATCTCGCGGATGACCTTCGGCACAACAGATGTTGCCAATGGATCGCGTATTCCTTGGAGCGCCAGTCCGCTGTCGGTTTCGATTGCCGTTCTCAATTTTCGTAATGCCGCGCATATCCATATTCGTTACCGCCTTTTGGGTCTGGACTCGGACTGGGCGGAGACAAGCGAAGAGAGCGTGCGCTACCCACGCCTGAACCCAGGGGCCTACCGCTTTCAGGCTGAGGCTGTGGACGCCATCGGTAGCGCAATCTCGGGTGTAGAAGAAGTTGACTTTCGGATTACGCCGCGCTGGTGGCAGAGCTGGGAACTGCACCTGGGATTCGTTCTGCTGGCCTGCCTTGGACTGTTGCTGGCGTGGCGCTGGCGCATTCATCTGCTGGTACGGCAGAAGCGCGAACTCGAGCGCGCTATCAAACTCCGGACCGATGATCTGGAACGCGAAAAGGCTGAACTGCTGCATGCGCGCGAACAGATGCGTCACTTCGCCGAGCACGACGACCTGACGAGCCTTTGGAATCACCGGATTATCCTCCAGCGCCTGTATCGGGAGGTAGATCGCTCGCGCCGCGAAAACTCGCCTCTCAGCGTGATTCTCACCGACCTTGATCATTTCAAAAAGATCAACGATACCTTCGGCCACCGCTGCGGGGACCGGGTCCTAAAGGAGATCGGCGCGATTCTTCAGAGATCGGTGCGTTCCTACGACTGGGTCGGCCGCTACGGCGGCGAAGAATTTCTGCTCATTCTCCCGGGATCCACGTTGGCGAGCGCGCAGGTTCGCGCCGAGGAACTGCGGAGGGCCGTTGAAAATGCGCGTATTCTCGATGGAGATCAGACGATCAGGATCACCGCCAGTTTCGGCGTGGTTTCAGGCTCTCCTACGGACTACGATTCCCTGATACGCATAGCCGACGCCGCGCTCTATCGCGCCAAGGACAACGGCCGAAATTGCGTTGTGGCAATGGAGATCGACACCGCGGAAGATCCAACAGCTCCCCAGCAAACCAGCGCCTAAATCTGCATGATCGGCAGGCGGATGGTGGCTCGCGCGCCTTCGCCGTCCTCACGGTTCACGAGTTGAATCTCGCCGCCATGGGCGCGGGCGATCTGCTGCGCCAGGGCCAGGCCGACTCCGCTGCCGTTGGGCTTGGTGGTGTAGAAGGGGACAAAGAGGTTCTCTGCGTTGGCAATGCCCAGGCCGCGATCCTCGATGGCGATCAAAACGCTGGAACCGGCCAGCTTCCAGCTTGCGCGCACCGGCCTTGCGCCATTGGCCAATGAAGCGTCCACGGCGTTGGCCAGCAAATTGATGAACATCTGCTCCAACTGGTCAGGATCGGCATTGACCATGACCGGCGGACCGGGGTCAAGCTGAATGGGCAGGCGCTGCTCCAGCAGCACCACGCGCTCGATCAGTGCCGCGAGCGCAACCCGCTTGAAACGTGGCGGAGGCAACTGCGCAAGCTGCCGGTAAGATTGTACAAAGCGATGCAGGGCGTCGGCGCGGCTCTCCACTACGCCCAGGCCGCGGCGAAAGTCGTGCAGTGTAGAGGCATCGCCTGCGATCGTGTCAACACGCGCGAGCAGGCTGCCGGCTATGGATTTGATGGGCGCGAGCGAGTTGGAAAGCTCGTGGCCCAGCACACGAATCAGGCGCTTCCAGGCAATCTGCTCCTCTTCCTGGAGCGGCTGGCTCACGTCGGCCAGCAGCAGCAGAGTATGCGGCACGCCATCCTGCCGAAAGGCGGCCTTGCGCAGCAGCCAGCGTGTGGGCTTGCCGCCAAAGGAATGAATCGTTTGGTCGGGTGCTCCCAGCAGTTCTTCAAGGCCCAGCTCGCGCGCGCTTACGCCGAAGCAGCGCGCATAGGGCAGGCTCAGCAGCTTCAGCCCGGCGTCGCTGACCAGTTGCAGCACGTTTTCGCGATCGAACGCGAACAGCGGCGCGTGCATGACTTCGAGGATACGCGCCAGCAACGCAGTGGATTCCAGCGAGCGCACGCGCTGCTTTTGCAGCAGATCGGCCAGAGCATTGATCTCGGCCGCGAGTTCGCCAAAAGCATCCTGCGTGCCTGCGCCGCGGGCGCGGAAGGACGTATCGCCTTCACGCAGAGAGGAGACGACATTTGAGAGCGTCTGGAGCGGGCGGATCATGGTATCTATCAGCGCGGCTGCCACCAGCAGGAGATAAACCAGCAGGCAGGCGGCGACAACAAGGGCGGGCGCAAGAGTGAGCTTTGCCTGATAGAACAGAATGCCGACTAAGCTCAGCGCCGGCAGCGCAAGCAGCAGACAATAGAGCCACGCCCGGCGAACTACCGAGCGCCTGCGCCCGCGCAATCTGCTCTCATAGGCCATATTTTTCGATACGCCGGTAGAGCGCGGCGCGGCTGAGTCCGAGGGCTTCGGCGGCCTGCGAGATGTTGCCATTGGAGCGGCGAAGGACCTTGCGGATGAGCAGAGCCTCGACCTCGTCGATACTCATATTGTCAAAAGACTGCGCCAGCGGCCGCGACGCGGCGATGGCGAGATTGCCGGGCTCGACTTCGTCACCGCGGCAGAGCAGGACGGCGCGCTCCACGGTGTGCTCAAGCTCGCGCACGTTGCCGGGCCAGGGATACTGCAGCAACTGCTGCATGGCTGCCGAAGAAAAGCCCGCAACCTGCTTGCGGTAGCGCGCGCGGTTGCGGTTGAGGAAGTGCATGGCCAGCGTGGGAATATCCTCGCGGCGGTCGCGCAGCGCGGGCAGGTGAATCTCGACTGTGTTGATGCGGAAGAGCAGGTCCTCGCGGAAGTTGCCGGCCTTGGCCTCTTCCTGCAGTTGAGCATTCGTAGCACATAGAACACGCACATCCACCCGCCGCGTCTGCGAGGAGCCCACGCGCTCCAGTTCGCCCGTTTCAAGCACGCGCAGCAGCTTGGCCTGCTGGCGCAGCGGGACGTTGGCGATCTCATCGAGAAAGAGCGTGCCGCCGTTGGCCAGTTCGAAGCGGCCGATGCGGTCGGCGCGCGCGTCTGTGAATGCGCCTTTGACGTGACCGAAGATTTCGCTCTCGAAGGTTCCTTCCGGCAGGCCGCCGGCGTTGACGGCTACCAGCGGCATACGCGCACGGGGCGATGCGGCATGAAGCAACCGGGCCACGATCTCCTTGCCCGTGCCGTGTTCGCCGGTGATGAGCACGTTGGCGTCGGAAGGGCCGACCTGCGCAATGAGTTCGAGCACAGGCTGCATGGAAGGCGCGCCGGCGATGAACTCAGGCATGCCCTCCGCGCGCAGCAGGCGGTTTTCCAGTTCCAGTTGGCGCGCGCGGCGCAGGGCCTTGTACAACTCGGCATGGACGCGGATCAGCGAGATGAGGCGCTCGTTCTCCCACGGCTTTTGGATAAAATCACGCGCGCCCCGCTTGATGGATTCGACAGCCAGATCAATGTGGCCCCAGGCCGTCATGACGATGACGGGCAACTGCGCGTCGTGCTCCTGGATGCGGCTGAGCAGGTCGAGGCCCTCCTGGCCGGAGGTGGTGTCGCGCGTGTAATTCAGGTCGATGAGCAGCACGTCGTAGTCGCACTGGCCCAGCGCTTCGAGGAGCAGCTGGGGCGAGCGCACGCACTCCACATCCATTCCCTGCGGCGAAAGCAGAAGCTCGACAGCCTCAAGGATGTGGGGCTGATCGTCGGCAACCAGAACACGGATTCGATCTTGCTTGCTCATGCTCTCCTAATTACCGGAAATTGTTCGCCTCCGCGAGCGTGATTTTTGAGGCCGGATAGCGCCCGGCCGGGAGCGTCGGCTGGCTCGATCCCATCTCCGTCTTTGGTTCTCTCTGCATGATATCCAACAGCCGCCGGCCGGATTGCGTATCTGGTCAGCAGCAGAATCCGGGACGGGTTGAGCTGCGGCAGACATGAACCCCTCCAGGAATTCTACGGCGCATGCGTCACGATGCCCGCTTTCGCATCGTCGATCGAGACTCCCGTCCGTTGCAACGTTTCTCCAGCGGCGCGATCGATATCGACCTTCGCCTTCTCATACGCCGTCTGTGCTGCCACCAGAGCGGATTCGGCAATGCTCAGGTCATGTTGCGCGCCCAGCGTATCATAAGCGGACTTGGCGCCAAGCTTCTGCTCCTGCCCGGTGATTTGAAACGTGCGCTGCGCAAGATCGCGGGCTTTCTGCGCGGCATCGACGCGGGCTTGAGCCTGCTGCAACGCAAACAGCGAGTTGCGCACGTCGAAACGGATGCTCTTCTTTTGCTCCTCAAAAGAGATCTGACGCTGCCTGTATTCCAGCGCGGCCCGAAACTGATCGGCCTTGGCCACGCGGTTGCGGAGATTGATCGACAGATTCATCCCCACCTGATATTCGGGCGACGAGTAATTGAAGGTGTTCTGAAACATGCTGCCAAAACCGGTAGGGAGATCGGAGGTGCACTGGGCTGCGGAGAGGCCGCAGTTCGGGTTGCCCGGACCGGCGATACCGGCTCCGGCATAGAACCCATAGAGGTTTAACGTGGGCAGCAACTCGTTCTTGATGGACTGGAGGCTCATCTGCGCCACTTGCATCGCCATCTCGTCCTCCGTAACATCGGGACGGTTCTTTTCAGCCTCCGCGATCAGCTCGTCAATCGATTTTGACGCGTTGGGATCGGGCTGACCGATGCGATCCAGAGGGATGACCGGCATTTCATCAATGATTGGATCGTCGCTCCTGGTGACCGCGTTCTTGATGAGGAGTTCATTCAGGCGGAGATTGGCGCGCGCAATGGTGAGGTCGCCTTCGCTGGTGGCTACGTCCGACTCGTCCTTCAGGACTTGTACAGCCGGAATGGCGTTCAGCTTCAGTTGCTCCTGGTCATCCTTGAGGGTCTGTTGTGCAAAGGCAAGCGAGCGCTCCTTGACCTGCTCGTCTTCATAGGCATACACGAGGTCCCAGTAAATATTTTCCACCTGCGTGATGGTCGCGATCACCTGGGCGCGAAAGGCAAGGTCCGTAATCTGGAGATTCCTCTTCGCGATACGAATGTAGCGCTCGTTGGTAGAGATACCAAAACCAGCGAGCAACTGCTGCGTAAACATCAATTCGAAATTCGAGTAAAGCGTAGGATTGATCGCTTCATAGGGGCTGTTATTCGCGAAGCGCTGTCCCACATAATTGATCGCCATTTTAGTGCCCAACGGAAACGACTGCGTGAAATTCGCTTCGGCTTCAATGGTGTTCTGCTTAAACGTGGGAACACCCGTCTGGAAAATGTTCCCTTCCTGGGTCACATTGTGATCGACAAAGCCCCTGAAATTCAGATAAGGATCGAAGGAGCTGACCGCCGTTCCGGCGCCAAGCGTCGAGGTAACAATGCCGCCCGCGCCGGCAGCGGCCGAGCCGGAACTTGCGGCTGCCGAGGTGGCGTTCGAGGAACCGAAGCCTCCCTGCGTGGACGACTGCACAATTGACGTGTTGACACCGTTTGCCAGGCCACCCGCTTTGGTGCGCGCGAGGTCCGTTTGCGAAATGGGGAAGTTATAGCGGAAATAAGCGAGATCGAGGTTATTCTCGATGGCCAGAGCGATCGCATCGTGCAACGAGATGTACAGCTTTCCCTCGCGGATGAGGTCCTGCAGGCGCGGCGAGTTGTTGAGGTTCGGCGGAGGCGCGGTGCTGGGAAGATAGCGCGCAAAAGGATTCCGCGAATGCGGCAGCGGCACGTGAAACGGCTGCGGCGGAACGACCGGCTGAGGCTGCTCCCGCTGCATCTCCTGCGCCAGGGAAAGCGGCGCCGCCGTAGCGCCGCCGGCCACGGGCGCAGGAGCCTCCGGCGCGGGTACAGTTGCCGGCGAATCGGCCGGCGCTGCATTGGGCGCAGGAGGCTCGACCGCTACGGCCATGTTTGCCTGAAGCAAAAGAATCGCAAGAACGGATTGAATGCGCCTGCGCGCAGAAACCCTTGCGATCTTCATGCGCACGTTCACCTGAGATGCATTCACTTGGCGTCAACCTCCATTGCCTTGGTTGCAAGCGCGTCGTCGCGCGTGAGCCAGCCGTCGTGCAGCTCCACAATGCGCTTGCTGTAGCGCGCGTTTTCTTCAGAGTGCGTGACCTGAACGATGGTGGTGCCCCGGCGGTTGAGTTCGCAGAAAAGCTGCATGATCTCGCGGGCCTGCGTGGAGTGCAGGTTGCCGGTGGGCTCGTCAGCCAGCAGCAGCGCGGGCGCATGGACGACGGCGCGCGCGATGCCGACCAGTTGCTGCTGCCCGCCGGAGAGCTGGCTGGGATACAGGTCCTTCTTGGCCACGATCTGGAAGCGGTCGAGGATGTCGGCGACCATGCCCTGGCGCTCGCGGGCGGGCAGGTTCTTGTAGGAGAGCGGCAGGTCGATATTCTCGGCCACGGTCAGGTCGTCGAGCAGGTGATAGCTCTGGAAGACCATGCCGACGCGCTGGCGGGCGAGGTCGGCGCGCTGCTTGCGGTTGAGCGCGTGCACGGGGGTCTCGCCAAACCAGTACTCGCCCAGCCAGCCGTCGTCGAGCAGCGCCAGCACGTTCAGCAGCGAGGACTTCCCCGCCCCGGACGGCCCCATGATGGTGACAAACTCGCCCTCGCCGATGGTGAGGCCGATGCGGCGCAGCACCCAGGTTTCGGTGTGGCCGTTCTTATAACTGCGTTCGACGTTTTTCAGCTCAATCATGATTGAGTTACTCCGATCTCAAAGCCTGAATAGGATCCACTGCCGCTGCACGCCGCGCCGGCACCCACGCCGCAACAAAAGCAGCCGCCGCCAGCACAAGAGCGACCGCGGCAAAGGTCAGGCCGTCATGCGCCTTCACGCCGTAGAGGTAACTGCGCGCGAGCCGCACCGCAAACCACGCCAGCGTCCCGCCGGTGGTCAGCCCGATCCCAACCAGCAACAACGCCCGCCGAAATACGAGCCCCAGAATGCTGCCTTGGGGTGCTCCCAGCGCAATACGAATGCCAATCTCGCGTGTGCGCTGCGCCACCGCAAACGAGAGCAAGCCATAAAGCCCAATAGAGGCGATCATCAGCGCAAGCCCCGCAAAGGTCTCCAGCAGCCTCGCAATCAGCGTCTTGTTGCCGAAGGAATCCTCAATCGCTTCATGCATTGTCTCCACATTGATCGTTGCTGCATCGGGCGCCACTTCGTGCAGCGCCTTGTCAAACTGCGCGCGCAGCGTTCCGGCCGGCACCGCGGCGCGAATCGCCACCTGCATAAAATCGTTAGCAATGCCGTAGAGCGGCGTTCCCGGCTCGATCTGCGCCAAGCAGGCATACACCTCAGGCTGCGTGGGTGTGGCCACCGAATATTGCTTCATGTCGCCGATAACGCCGACAATGCGAATATCAGCAAGACGCCCAATTCCCATCGACAATGTGTGCCCGACGGGGTCCACTCCAGGTAGGTATTTCTTTGCGAATGCCTCATTCACCACTGCGACGGGTGGCGAAGACGCCGTGTCGTCTTCGGTGAAGAATCGCCCGCGCACCATCGGAATCCCCAGCGCGTCGACCAGCCCAGGCGTGGCAAGGCGGCCATTGGCTCTCACCTGCTGCGAATACGGAACCTTTTTGTGATCGAGCGTAGGGTAAAAGCCCACGCGGAATCCCTGGCGCATCGGCAATACCGAACTGAGGGCAGCGACCTGGACACCGGGAATGGCTCTTAAGTGGTCGAGCAACGGCATATATCCGTTTCGCACAATATTCGCGTTCTTGTTCACGGCCCACTCGGCAGCCATATTGTTCGGGTAAAGGACGATGCCGCCGGTCAGCACATTTCGCTGCGTAAATCCCAGCGGGACCTGCCGCAGCGCATCAATGGTGCGCAGAAACAAGCCCGCGCCCACCAGAAACACGAGCGTCAGCGCAAGCTGCGCAACCACAAGCGCTTCGCGCAGCCGATTCTGCCCGGCCGTAGCTGTTGTGGTCGCCCCGTGCAGCCTCTCGCTCACATCGCGGCGCATGGCGTGCAGCGCCGGAAAGATACCCGCGACGACCGCCGTCAGCAGCGTAAAGACGGCGAGAGATCCCACTGCGCGCCAGTCAAGATGAATGTTGATGGCCAGCGGCAGATATCGACGAATCTGGCGCCAGAGCAGATTGACCGCGCCGTCAGCCAGCAGCGAACCCGCAAGGGCGGCCGCTCCGCTCAGCAGCAGGCTTTCGACCATGGCCTGTTGCAGCAGCCGCGCTCGGCTGGCTCCCAGCGCTGCGCGCACCGCCTGCTCGCGGCTACGCGCCACCGCCCGCGCCAGCATCAGGCTGGTCACATTCAAAAGCGCCAATGCCCACAGCCCAAACACAACAGCATACAGAAGCATCAGCGGCTTGCGCGCTTTCTGATTCAGCGAATCCTGGTAGCCCGTCACCTTTACGCGTGTGGGCAAATCACCGCTGGGAACCTCTTTCGCAATGACAGCCTGGGCGCGGCTCAGATTCGCCGCCAGTTGGCCTGCCGTCATGTGGTCCGGCAGCCGCGCCACGTAGAAGTCTCCCCACTTTGAACCTTTGCCCGATATCGCCGACCGGCTGGCCGCATCCAGCGTCGCCGGAGACCAAACCATCATCGGGCTCGTGTAACCAAAGAAGAATCCCTTCGGCAGCACGCCTAGAATCGTATACGGCTCGCCCTTGATCCTCAGCGTCTTCCCCACCACGTGCGGGTCGCTGTTGTACACCTTCTGCCACGTGTCCTCGCCCAGCAGCGCGACCCGATTACGGCCCGGATCGTTCTCGTCAGCGCGAAAGCCGCGCCCCAGCATCGGCTGCACGCCCAGCATCTCAAACAGGCCGGCCGATACCATGGCCTGGTCCACCTGAACGCGCCCGCCCGGCCCCACGACGCTCGCGTCACCATCGTCGAATAGAACGCCAATTCGCATCTTCCCGCCCGCCGCATCACGCAGTCGCAGCATGTTGGCATAGCTCAGTGGGTAGTAACGCCGCGGTCCCGAAAGCTGGATAGCGACAACGCGGTCCGGATGCTCATACGGCAGCGGCCGCAACAGTACGCCATTCAGGATGGTGAAGACGGCGACATTTGCGCCCAGCCCCAGCGCCAGCACCGCAATCGCCGTCAGCGTAAATCCCGGCGAGTTGCGCAACTGGCGCAGCGCATAGCGGAAATCCTGTACGATCGATCGCAATGGAAGTCTCCTTTCCTCTCAATGCACGCTATTCCGTGCGCAGCGCCTGCATGGGTTCAATGGAGGCGGCGCGGCGCGCGGGAATGAGCGAAGCCACGAGCGCCAGCACAAAGATGCAGAGCGCGGCCAGAATGATGACAGCCGGGTCGAGCGGGTCGACCTGGAAGAGCAATGTGCGCAGCAGGCGCGTGGCAAAGAGGGCGGCCAGCGCGCCGAGGCCACAGCCGATGAGCCCCAGCTTGGCACCTGAAGCAAGAATGAGTTGCATCACGCTGGAGCGCTGCGAGCCAAGGGCGAGACGGATAGCGATCTCCTGCGTGCGCTGCGCGGCGGAAAAGGCGATGACGCTGTAAATGCCGAGCAGCGCCAGCAGCACCGCCGCCGCGGCAAAGCCGGAGATAAGCACGGCGTTGAAGCGGCGCGGCGCTTCGGTTTCGTTCACCGCCTGCTCCATTGAGCGTACCTGCGTAAGCGGAAGCTGCGGATCGATGGACCGAACCGTCGCACGCAGCGCATTCGCCATCTGCTCGGGCGGCAGCATGGTCCGCAGCACAATGGAGCCGCCCTGGCCGTCGAGCGAATCGGGGGGCGCGAGCGAACCATAAGATGCGGTGTTCTGGCGTACCGGCTGGTAAATCTGATACTGCACATCGCTTTCCGCGGAGCTTTGCCGGATGTCGCCGATCTCGCCGACGACCGTCATCCACGGCGTAGGCGTCTCCTTCATGCCCCAGCGCACGCGCTTGCCGATGGGATCCTGCCCGGGCCAGAAGTGTTGCGCCATCGCGTGATTGACGATGCATACCAGCGGCGCCTTGTCGTTATCCGCGTCGGTAAATACGCGGCCGCGCAAAAGCGGAATGCCCGAAGCGTGGAAGTAGTTACCCATGATCTGCGAAGGCCAGGCGAGATTGAGTTCCTTGCCTTTGGGGGCAACATAGCCCTCAGCAAGGAAAGCGCTGTTGTTGTGATTTCCGCTGGCGGGCAGCGTCGAAGTAATGCCGACTAATTCGACGCCCGGTAACTGCTGGAGCTTGCCGAGCAGCGCGTTGTTGAATGCGTCAATTGAAGCCTGAGTCGAGTACTGCTGCTGCGGCAAGCCATAGGACGCGGTCAGCATGTGATCGGCGCGGAAGCCGAGATCGACCGCGCGCAGCTTCTCAAAGCTGCGCAGCAGCAGGCCCGAAGCAATGAGCAATACCAGAGCAACGGCGATTTCAGCGACGACCAGCGCAGAGCGAAGGCGCGCATGGCCGCTGCCGGTGGTTCCGGTACGCCCGCCTTCCTTGAGGGTGTCGTTGACGGCGGTGCGTGACGCGGCAAAGGACGGGACCAGCCCGCAGAGAAGGCCGGTGAGTACAGCCGCTATGAGCGAGAAGGCCACAACCTGCCAGTCGAGCCCGATCGAGCTGATGCGCGGCAGCGTCTCCGGCAGCAAACTGATGCCCACGCGCAAAACAGTGGCGGCCAGGCCCAGGCCAAGCAGCCCGCCGGCAATGCTCAGTGTCAGCGTCTCGATGAGCATCTGGCGCAGAATGGCCGCAGCGCCGGCTCCCAGAGCGATGCGCACGGCGATCTCATGACGGCGGCGGATGACGCGCACCAGCAGCAGGCCGGCAAGGTTGGCGCAGGCGATGAAGAGCACCACAATGACGGCGAGAAAGAGCGTGTGGATGAGCGGGCGCGCTTGTGCCACCGTATCGTCTGCCAGCGGACGCACCACGGCGCTGATGTGCAGGCTGTTCATGAACGCGGGGAAGTTGCGCATGATTTGCTGCGCCACGCTTTCGGCATCCTGCTGAGCCTGCGCGGGGGTGATGCCGGGCTTGAGCCGGCCCACCATCTGGAAGTTCCAGCTTGCCGCGCCGATCGTCAGCTCATCGTGCGTAGGGCTCATTGGCACCCACAACTCGCTGTGATACAGCCGGCCAGGAATGAGAGGAAACTCGAAGCTGCGCGGCATGACGCCGATAATCTCGTAGGGCTTGCGGTCGAGCAGAATTTTGCGCCCGAGGACGTGCGGATCGCCCTGGAAGCGGCTGTTCCACATTCCATAGCTGATGACGGCCACCTGCTGGCTGCTGTCGTCTTCGCGCTGCGTAAAGGTGCGGCCCATCAGCGGCGCAATGCCCAGCGTTGGAAAGATGCTGGCCGTCAGGCGCGCGGCGCTGATCTGCGCGGGAGCGCCGGCGCCGGAAAGCTCATAGCCGGTCTGCTGATACCCGCCCAGGCTGGTAAAGCTGCGCGTGTCGCGCTCGTAGGTGAGGATCTCCGGAGCCGTAACGCCGGCCTCGCCATTATTGCCGAAGTCGGCGCCCGCCAGAATATCGGAGAGCACGACGAGCTTTTCAGGATGCGGGAACGGCAGCGGCCGCAGCAGCACACCCTCGACGATCGAGAAAATTGCCGTCGTGGCGCCGATGCCGAAGGCCAGCGTAAGCACGGCCGTGAGCGCGAAGCCCGGCGACTTGCGCAACTGGCGCAGCGCGAAGCGGAGATCGTGCCAGAGATTGTTCATCGCATATCCTTTCCGTTGCCGCGTGCGGCCCGGTTTTCTTATTCAGCCCTCAGTGCCTGCATGGGTTCAATCGATGCGGCGCGGCGCGCGGGCAGCCATGCGGCGCATCCTGAAACGATGCCCATGGTCACAATGGCCAGTACAAAACTGACCGGATCGAGCGGAGACAATTGATAAAGCATCGACTTGAGCGGGCGTGCGATGAAGAATACTAGCGGAATGCCCCCGGCCAGGCCCACCGCGAGCACCCACAGGCTTTCGCGCATGACCATGGCCAGCACCTCGGCGCGGCTGGCGCCGAGTGCCATGCGAACGCCGATCTCGGTGGTACGGCGGCTCACGCGGAATGAGTACGTGCCGTATAACCCCGTAGCCACCAGAAACACTGCCAGCAGCCCAAAGAATCCTCCCATGGCGGCGAACATACGCTGCTGCGCATAAGACTCCTCAAATTGCTGCTCCTGCGTCATGGGCTGTTCGAGCGGAACGTTCGGATAGGCGTCCGCAACGATCTTGCGTAACTCAGGCAGCCACGCCAGCGCATCGCCCCGGGTACGCACCTCGATGTTCATCGTTCCCAACACCCGCCGCTGCATCTGCGCGTAGTAGGCCATGGGCATCTTCTTTTCATCCACGCTTGTGTATTTGCTGTCACCGACCACCCCGACGATAACGGCTGGAGGTTTTACGCCGCCCAGCAGGTGCCCCAGGGGATTCGTATTGGCCAGATACTTCCTGACGAAGGTCTCGTTCACCAGTGCAACGGTTTGCGTATCCTGCGTGTCGGACTCGGCGATGTCGCGCCCGGCGAGGATAGGAATGCCCATGGTATGAAAGAATCCAGCGCCCACGCTGTTCGAGCGCAATGATGCTCCGCGCCTTAGGACGCCGTCCAACGTTAGGTCATTGTTGTTACTCCAATGAGAGCCGGGACGGTTTTGCGCCATCGAAACCGATTCCACGCCGGGTGCCTGGCGCAGGCGGTCGAGCAGCGAGCGGTAGAAGAGGTGCGTGTCCGCATGCCCCTGCGGCGTCACGCCGAAGACCAGCAGTCCCTCCGCCTCCATACCAAGGTTTTGCGTGGCATAGTTGCGCAGCGTGCGCAACAGCAGGCTTGCCACCATGAGAAGGACAAGACAAATACAGATTTGCGCGGCGAGAACGACGTGGCCGCCCAGTGCACGGCTCCGGCTTCGCGTCACGCCGGCCGCGGTGGAGTGCAGGACACCGGCAATCGGCGCATGGGTTGCACTCCACAATGGAACGAGGCCGAAAACTAAAGCTGCTGTCGACGAAAGCACCAGAGTAAACAGCAGCACGGTGCGGTCCGGGGTCATTCCCGTTTCGATAGACGACCATGCAGCCAACATGCGCGTTGCGGAAAGCGCAAAGAGCCATCCTAGAGCCGCGGCAGCAGTCACCAGCAGCAGGCTCTCGCACAACAACTGGCGGAAGATCGCGGCGCGGCTGGCACCGATGGCAAGCCGCAAACTGAACTCGCGCTCGCGGATGGTGTTGCGCGCCTGCAGCATCATGGCCACATTGGCGCAAGCAATCAACAGGATCAGGCCAACAAAGCCCATCAGAATGCGCACCGGCTCGCGGAAATACTCGCCATAACCAAAGATGCCGTGGGCAGGCACGAAATCGAGAAGCGGCTTCCACTGCTTCGGATCGATCGAGCCGACGGCCTGCCGGGCCACTTCTCCGAAGGTCCCTTCCAGCGCTTGCTGTGCCTGCGTCGGCGTCACTCCGGGCCGCAGTCGCGCCATTATGCCCAAAGTCCACCACCTGGGCGAGCTGTACAGAGTGTTTACTGCCGCGCCCGGTGTCGAGGGAACGCCCCACGCGTTCAACTCGGGCCGATTCTGCAATGGAACCCAGAAGTCTGTCGCAATGCCCGGCTCGATGCCCTTGAAGCCGCGGGCCGTAATGCCCACAAGGGTCATGGGAATGCCCTTGATATAGATCGTCTGGCCGAGGATCGCGGGGTTCCGCGCGAAGCTGCGCGTCCAGTAATCGTAACTGAGCACCGCGATGGCGGCATGCTGTCTCTCATCAGCAAGCGTGAATCCGCGGCCAAGCATGATCCGTGCGCTCAGCCCGGAGAAAAAGTTACCGCTCACCTCTTCGCCTTCAGCCGCCTCGGGTAGTTCTCCATAACGCACTGCGACTTTGCCAATGCTGAGCGGAGCAACAGCGATCAGATCATCAAAGACATCGGCCCGCTGACGCAATGCCTCGAAAGCAGCTTCGGAGAAGGCTGTATTCGAATCACCGGTGTCGCTGGCGCCCGGGGGTTGATTCTGACCATTCGCCTCGCGCACATAGTAGAGGCCGTGAGGGCGGCTCACTGGTAGCAACTGCATCAGCAGCGCATTCATCACACTGAATACCGCGGTATTTGCGCCGATGCCAAGCGCCAGCATCAGGACCACGGTGACCGTAAAACCCGGCGCCTTGCGCAATTGGCGCAGCGCATAGCGAAGATCCCGAAACAGCATCATGACCCACCTCACAACGAAGTTCTGATCGAGTAATGGTCTTGAACCGGGCATCCCCTCAGGGGCTAAAGCCCGCCTCATTCTTCCGGTCTAAGCGGCACGACTGAAGTCGTGCCCTGTTACAAAGCCTCTCGACCGATGGATTCTGCGCAGTCCGCTCAGCACTTGTGCCCCCGGACCCCTTATTCCCCTGGTCGGTGCCTCACGCCTCCACTTCCTGCTCAAGCTTCTTGAATTCGTCCTCCGAGACCACTTTGCCGTCGAAGAGATGCACCTCGCGCTGGGCGTGGCGGGCAAAGCGCGGATCGTGCGTGACCATGCAGATCGTCGAGCCTTCGCGGTGCAAGTCGCCGAGCAGATGCATCACCGCCTCGCCGTTTTTGGAGTCGAGGTTGCCGGTGGGCTCGTCGGCCAGCAGGATCGAGGGCGAGCCGGCCAATGCGCGCGCCACGGCCACGCGCTGCTGCTGGCCGCCGGAGAGCTGCGCGGGATAATGCCGCATGCGGTGCGCCATGTTCACGCGCTCCAGCGCCTCCTTGACGCGGCGCTTGCGCTCGGCCGACGGCATGCCGGCGCGATAAGTGAGCGGCAGCTCCACGTTTTCCTCGACGGTGAGATCGCCAATGAGATTGAAGCTCTGAAAGATGAAGCCGATCTCCTGGTTGCGGATGCGCGAGCGCTCGCTGAAGCTCAGGTTCTCCACCGGATTGCCGTTGAGCAGATAGCGGCCGCCGGTAGGCGTGTCGAGCAGGCCAAGAATGGAGAGCAGCGTGGATTTGCCGCAGCCCGACGGGCCGGACATGGCCAGATACTCGCCACGCGAAATGGTCAAGTGAATGCCGGAGAGCGCGTGCGTCTCCACTTCGTCCGTGTAGAAGATCTTGGTCAGGTCTTCAATCTCAATCAATGTGCCGTTCGATGCCATGCTGCGCTCCTTGTCAGCTATCAACTATCAGCTGTCAGCTTTCAGTTCGTAATTGTCCGTTATCAGTTGTCAGTTGTTGTTGCTGAGCGTTGCTCCCTGCTCTCTGCTCTCTGTTCTTTACTCCAGCCGGATGCGGTCTACGTTGTCGTATCGCGACATATCCGAAAGGATCACCGTGTCGCCTTCCTTCAGCCCTGAGAGCACCTGGATATCGTTCACCGAGGCTCGGCCAACTTTGACCGAAACGCGCGTGGCGCCCTTGCCGTCGGGATCGAGCTTGAACAGGCTTAGCGTGGAATTTTCATTGCCCAACGCGGGCCGGCCCACGTAGAGAATGTCGTGCAGATGCTCGAGGTCGATTGTGCCGTCCACGCTCAACTGCGGAACCGCCCCCGGCGGCAGAGGCCCATCGAGCATTACGTCAACCGTGCGCGTTCCGTTCACTACGGCGGGGTCGATGCGGGTGACATGGCCGGGAATGATGCCGTTGTGCGTGTCAATGGTGGCGGGCTGGCCGATCTGAATGTCGCGTGCCTGGGTCTCGGCGATCTGCAGGGCGGCCTTGAGCTTGTCGCGCTGAATCACCTCGGCCAGCGAGGTGCCTGCGCTCACGTGCTGGCCCACCTGCAGCGGCGTGGCCAGCGGCGCCAGTATGCCTGAGATGGTTGACCTGACCTGCAATGCCGCCGCCTGTTTCTGGTAGAGATCAAGCAAAGCCCTGGCCTGATCGATCTTGGTCTGCTGCGAGGCAAGCTGGATCTCGATGGCCCTCTGGTTGACTGTGAGCTGCTCCTGGCTGAGCTGGTGCTGTGTCGCCAGTTGCTCGGCGGTGCTCTTGGACTTGTTATATTGGAGGCCGGAAATCACCCCCAGGTTGAAAAGCGCCTTGTCTGTCTGCGCCTGCAGCTGATCCTGAACGTAGTCGGCATTCACTTGCGCGGCTGCGGTCTTTTTATCCATCAGCGTGCTTTCAAGCGAAGCCCGCAGGCTCTTGGAATCGGCCTCGGCGGCCTTGAGCGCCAACTGCGCGTTGAGCAACTGCTGCTGGAGCTGGGGATCCGACAGGTCCATGATGACGGTGCTGGGCGTCACCTGGGCGCCGGGCAGAACGCGGATGCGGACGACAGTGGCGTCAGTCTGCGCCGGGATCAACTCGATGGAATCCTCGCGCGGCACCAGGCTGCCGGTAGAGGCGCGCACCTGGCGGATCATGTCGCCGCGCTTGACGGTGTCAGTCCAAATGGTGGAGCGGTCCACGACGGGCGCTGCCGGCTTGAGGCGCATCACGGCCATTACCGCAACCGACAGGACCACCACAGCAGCGCCGGTCCAAAGGATCAACTGGCGCCTCTTCTTTCGCTTCAAATCGGGGCGTGCAATATCCATCACACCCGGATCATGGCACTTGCTGTGCCAAAGTCGCGGATTCATTCACAACTGAAAACAAACGGCTTATTTTCACGCCGAGAAAGGACGGAAGCAGCCGAGTGACCGCTTCCGGCATGGCAGTGTTCGATTCCGGACACCCGGAAGATGGTCGACGAGGCCCTGGTCAGGATTTCAGCCGCGCGATCTCAATGCCGATGTTGTCGCGTCCGCCAGCGTCGAGGGCCAGTTCAAGCAGGGTCCGTGCAGCGGCGTCGGCCGACAGGCCGGGGTAAGCCAGCACCCGCTCAATCAACTGGTGGGAGACGTATCCCCACAAGCCATCGGAGCAAAGCAACAGCGTGTCACCGGGGGAGAGCGCGACCTTTTGAATATCGATCTTAACCTCGGAGCGGTGGCCAAGACTGCGCGTGAGCACCGAGGCATCAGGATGATGGCGTGCCCCTTCCGGCGTAATCATGCCGCCATCAATCAGTTCCTGCACGGCGGAGTGGTCACGGGTAAGGCGGCGCAGGCGACCGTCGTGGAGCAGATAGGCGCGGCTGTCGCCGGCGTGGGCGATCCAGACCTGGGCACCGGCGCCGCTCTGGCGCAAGAGGGCCATCACGACGGTGGTGCCCATCTCCGGATAGGGCGAATCAGGAGCGCGGGCCACCGCCAGCACTTCGGCATTGGCTTGCGTGACGGCCTCGCGAATGGCGCGGGAGGGTGGGAAATAGGACGGAAGGCTGGCTAGATGGGCGCAAACGCCGTCCACCACGATCTCAGCGGCGACGCCTCCGCCTTCATAGCCGCCCAGGCCATCGGCCACGATCATCAGGTCTCCCAGGGGCGTCCGCGTATGGCGGACAACGTCCTGGTTCTCGTCGCGCACCTTGCCCCGATCGCACTCTTCGGCGAAGTCGATCGCGGGTTGCAGTGCTGCCACTGTCTTGCTCATCTTGCCTCCCTCGGGAAGGCAGTAACTGCATATTCTTTAGATCGTTGACGGACAAGAATGGCACTACGGAAACCACCTGATAACCGCTTTAACCTCCGGAATGAGCAGCTTGGCCGCCCCCGGCTACCCGATTCCCTCCGGCTTTCCTTATGATGGATGTTTCTTTGGAGGAGGCGGCCATGGACAGAAGAAGATTCATTCAAGGCACTTCAGCGGCGGCTCTGGCGGCCGCAGTCCCGGCTTCGCGCGCGGACTCAGGCTCTGACCGGAAGACGGTTGGCATTCAGGTGGGCGCGGTTTCGTTCGTCGATGAGGGCGTGGAGCAGGTGCTCGACATATTTCAGCAGGACGCGGCCGTGAACACGCTCTTCGTGGCCACGTTTACCTATGGCCGCGGCATCGCGGGTCGGCAGGTGCCGGGTCAGCCGCTGCCCGACCACGGCAAGCAGCAGTACGACACCGGCACCTTCTTCGGCGGCTGCTACACGGCGGTGAATCCAAAATACTTTGCCGATACGTCATTCAAGAGCTTTCGCGCGCCCGATCTGGGCAACTTTGACGTGCTCGAAGCCATGCTGCCCTCGGCGCGCAAGCGCGGCCTGAAGACGATCTGCTGGTTTGAGGATGTCTTCCGCAGAGATCTGCCCGGCATTCAGGAGCTCGAAGAAAAGGAACTCTCCGGAGCGAACGCCGCCACCCTGTGCTTCAACAATCCGGGCTATCGCAACTGGCTGCTCGGCATTGTCGAGGACTGGTCGCGAAGCTATGAGATTGACGGCATCATGTGGGGATCGGAGCGGCAGGGCGCTTTCCTGAACATGCTCGGCGCCAGCCACGGCCGCGCCGAGGGCGGTCACGTTACGTGCTTCTGCAGCTACTGCACAGCCAAGGCCAGGGCGCGCGGCATCGACCCGGAGCGCGCCCGGGCGGGATTCCTGGAACTCCAGAAGTTTGTCACCGCCGCGCATCAGCGCCAGCGGCCTGTCGACGGCTACTACGTAACGCTGTGGCGCATCATTCTCCGCTATCCCGAACTGCTGGCGTGGGAGATGCTGTGGACAGACAGCCTGCGCGAGACCTATGCGGCGATCTACGAAAAAGTGAAATCAGTGAAGCCATCGCTCCAGGTGGGCTGGCATATCTGGCACAACAACTCCTTCAGCCCTTTCTATCGCGCCGAACAAGACCTGGCCGCGATTGCGCCGCACTCGGATTTCCTGAAGATCGTCATGTACAACAACTGCGCCGGCGAGCGCATGGCGCGCTACATCGGCAACATCGGCGCGTCGATGTTTGCCGATGTGCCCGGGCAGGAGCTGCTCGATTTTCACTATCGCGTGCTCGATTACGCGGAGCCGAGCCTGGCCGAGATTCCCTTCACCGGCTTTTCTGCCGATTACGTCTACCGCGAGACGAAGCGCGCGCGTGCCGGGCTCAACGGAACCAGAACGCTGCTTCTGCCGGGAATCGACATTGATATTCCGACGGCGGAGGGGCATAGCAAGTGCACGCCGCCCAGCGTCAGAGACGCCGTTTTGGCAGCATTTCATGGCGGCGCGGACGGCGTACTTCTGTCGCGCAAGTATTCCGAGATGCGACTCGCGCATCTGAAAGCGGCGGGCGGAGCCGTTCGCGAGCTGGGGCTTGCGTAAGGCTGGGGCCGGCAAGGCATGGAATTCCACCAAGGAGGCAGCGTTTTTGCCTGCGGGGGGGGGGGGCAGGTTGGAGTTAGAATGCTTCAGGCAAACTTCCCTGAGGTTGAACTGTCCGTTAGCCGCGCTCGCAGGCGGCAGGATCGAAAGGATGGTTTATGGGCTCCGGGGCGTTGCTTCACTCCCATCGTGCTGTTACCCCTTCATCGTGTTTTCTAACTGTTGTTGCCGCAGCACTGGCCGCAGCTTTTGTAGCTGGATGTGGCGGCAGTTCTGGCGGAAGCAATCAAACCGGGCCAACGCTGAGCGGCTACACGGCCGTCACCGTTCTGGCGGCGAGCACCGCGAACGATCAGCTATCCCGATACTCCCTGACGCTGAACAGTTTAACCTTGTCCAGCCAATCGGGGAAGACAGTCATGCTGCTCACTGCGCCGCAGAGCGCAGAGTTCATCCATGTGAACGGCAGCGTGGAGCCGTTGAGCTTCGCGAGCATTCCGCAAGATGTGTACGTCTCGGCCACGGCGACCGTGCAGCCCGGTGGCCCTACCTGTATTGGCCAGTCATCCACAGGCGGTCTTCTCATCGATTCCGCAATTGGTTTCGGCCCCACCAAGGCATCTGACGTAACCGTGAACCTGCCTGCACCCATCACGATTACTGGGACCAGTATGGGACTTACCCTCAATTTGCAGGTCTCGAAGTCGGTGTCTGCGTTCAGTTGTGTGTCCACTTCGTTAGATAAAGCTTCGATTACGCCGAACTTCACTCTGACGCCTGTGGTGGTAGCGGCCCAGCCCGCAAGCGCTGCAGATGGCGAAATGACCGGACTTCGCGGGCTGATCAGCTCGGTGAATTCGGCTGGAGAAGTTATTAATGTGGCTGCCGGCGATGGTCCAGACTGGCCGGTTGCTTACAACAGCAGCACTGTGTTTCAGGGAATCAGCGGCGCGTCGCAGCTTGCCGTCGGGCTACCCGTGGATATGGATGTGGCCATTCAGGCGCATGGTCCGATGCTGGCCAGACGCGTGGCCGTGTACGACACCAACCCGGAACAATTGAGTGCAGGCAGCGGGCCCTTGCTGACAGTAGCGGCATCTGAACCGGTACTGCTCGCCTTCGCGAGAGAGTCTCAGGGTGCGATGCTACCTGGGCTAGCGGGTAATGCTCTCTATTTCAGCTTTGGCAATGCTGTTTTCCAAACCTCCTCTCAACTCACGAATTTACAAAGCCTGCCATTCAACGCAAGTTTCAATGCAGCCAACATGGTTGGCGGGCAGAATGTCTTTGTAACCACCCATGCGACCGCGTTGGCTGGAGGCCCCACGTACATACCGGCAGCTACGGTGACGTTGATTCCACAGACGATCAATGGCACGGTCAGGACAATCTCCACTCAGGGTAACTTCACGGCTTATACCGTTCAGCTTGCTTCGTATGATCTGCTTCCCAATCTCGCCGTACAAGCGGGTCAGACGACACTGCTTCCTAACCCCAACACCGTCGTCGTTTACGCGGACAGTAACACACAGAAGCTCACGACGAACCCGATTGCTGTGGGCAGCGTGGTGCGCTTTTACGGCCTGGTCTTCAACGACAACGGCACGCTGCGCATGGACTGCGCGCAGATCAATGACGGCGTCGCGCTGTAAATCTCCAGCAGGCCCGCAAGCGGCGTGAAGCTTCAAACGGAAAACCCCAGGTCCCACCCTTGCGGCGGACCCTGGGGTTCTTTCCTGAGCAGCCTATCCTCCGATCGTCTCGGGTGCTACGGTTTTTCGTCGCTAAGCGAGGGCGGCGCATCCTGTGGCGCGGCGCCCCAGGTGTGGTTGGGGTTGGCGCCGAGCGTGAAGCGCAGCGTGCCACCGTTGCTGATGGCGCCGAAATCGATCCAGTTGCGCGATACCTTGCTGCCGTTCAATTGCACGTCCTGGATGTAGGGAGTGCTTTCAGGGTTGGGCGAGGTCTCGATGGTGAAGGTCTTGCCCTTGTAAGGAGCGCGCAGATGGACGACGACCCTCGAGAATTCCGGGCTGACCAGCTCATAAGCGAGGCTGGCCGGATCAATTGAGTAGATGCCCATCATGCTCATCACCGCCCAGGAGGACATTTCGCCGGCATCGTCGTTGCCGGGAATGCCGTCGTACTTGTCGGTGTAGTTTTCTTTGAGCACGCGGCGTACCACGCGCTGGGTCTGCCAAGGCTCGCCGGAGAAGTTGAACTCGAAGGGCGCTTCGAGATCGGTTTCGTTGTAGGGGTTGTAGTATTGCCCATACCACGCAGGCACCTTGTAGTTGAAGAACTCGGTGAGCCGCTGGTTGAAGAGCGACGGCCCGACGGCTTTGACCAGCCAGGCCATGTCTGACGGAGCCAGCCATTGATAGTGCCAACCGGTACCTTCGATAAAGCCGTGCCCGTCCTGGATGGGCTGAAAGTCGGGTATCCACGAGCCGTCGGCATTGCGCGGCCGGAAATACTTATCGTCGGAGTTGAAGAGATTGCGGTAGTAGAGAGCGCGATCGTAGAGCGTCTTTGCCTCATCTGACTTATTGAGCGCCACAGCCAGCCGGTAGAGCGAGGCCCAGGCGATGGCGTCCTCCTGAAGCTGCGAGACGGAGCCATAGGCAACCTTGTCGTCAGGAACGTAATGGAGGGTGTTGATCCACTTTATTCCTTGCTCGCCCACGTAGGGATGCCCGGCGGGCGGAGCTTCCGTCGCATCCTCGAGCATGCCCTTCCATGCGGTGTTGATGTCGAAGCCGTGCAGGCCATCGAGCCATGCGGTGCACAGGATGACGGTGAGCGGGCTGCCGGCCATCACGTTGGTATAGCGGTTGATCTGCGGCCAGCGGCCGATCCAGCCGCCCTGCTGGTACATGAGCACAGCCGACTGCGCCATGTCTTCCATGCGCCGCGGCTCCAGCAGCGCCACCAGCGGCATCTGGCTGCGGTAGATGTCCCAGCCGGAGTAATTGGCGTAAATCAGGTGGCCGGCGGCGACATTGTGAATCTGATCGTCGAAGCCGAGATAGCGGCCATCTGCGTCGTTGATGATGCTCGGCATCATCAGGCTGTGGTAGAGCGCGGTGTAAAAGACGCGTTCGCGCGCGGCGCTGCCGCCAGAGACGTCGATGGCGCTGAGGGCCTTGTTCCACGCGGCTACAGCAGCGCTGTGAATCTGGTCAAAGCTCTTGGCCGCCGCCTCGGCTTTCAGGTTGTTCTCCGCGCCCGCCTGGTCGACATAGGAGATGCCAATCTGCGCGGTAATGGTCTGCGCGTGCGCCGCGGCCGGCCATGTGAGATATTCGCCGACCCACTCACCGGCCTGTGTCTGCTTCACGGAGCGGCTGCCGGCGGTCACCTTGGCAGTGCGGCCGGAGCGCGCTCCGGTCCAGGATCCGACAGCCGTGAACGGGTGGTTGAAGCTCATCACGAAATAGACCTTGTAGGTGGAGCGCTTGCCACAGAAGATGTGGTTTTCAACGTAGCCCACGATCTCATGGTCGCCAACCACCTCCACACTGGCGGTGACAGACTGATCCAGCGTGTGGCTGATCGGCACAAGGATGTTCGCCGCCTTGCCCGCGGGGAAGGTAAAGCGCGCCATGCCGGTGCGGTCGGTCGCGGTCAGCTCGGCATTGATGTCCCACTGCAACAGGCGCACCTGGTAGTAGCCGGCCGAGGCGGATTCGTAGCGATGCGAGTACGCGGACTGAAAGTCGGCTTCCGCGGGAAGAACCGGGCCGGTAGTCGCGGTAAAGAAGACGTCGCCCTCATTCGCGCAGCCGACGCCGCTCATATGCGTCATGCTGAAACCCTTGATCTCTTGCTGGGTGTAGTGGTAACCGTATCCGCGGTCTTCCGTGTCGGGACTGAGCTGGACCATGCCGAAAGGTGTCACGGGGCCCGGAAAAAGATTCTGCCCCCCGCCCGGTCCAAAGCCTGTGCCAATGAGCGGATCAACCTGGCCCGCATGGGCGGTGGTTGCCGCATCCTGCGCGGCAAGCGTTCCCGCAGTCACGATGAAAATCCCTAATAAAATTAGGGCCTGAATAACGGCCACCGGCAGCGCACCGCGTTGCTGATTCCTGCCGGAACGGCCCGCAAACCGCGCCGGACAAGAAGGCGTGCCGGTTGCACGATGAAATGGACAAAAGAAAGTAACAGACATGAACCCTCCCCTTGAGTATTCTGCTTTCGGCGGCAGCCCCAGATGGTTGCTTGCGCAGGATCGGACAAGCGCCGCGGCTGATGCATTGAATTCAATTATGACTCCCGGCAACCGCTCACCAGGACACATCGCCTGTGTGACAAACTGCGGAAAGCGGAACACGACACAGCATCTTCGTCACATCCTGAAAATACGATGATAGCGCTGCGAGCCTCTCGTTCCGGCATCAGCAGAAACCGCTTTCTGCAGGGATTCAGAGACGTATCATCAAGCACGGACAGAGGTATAATCAAGCATCCATTGGGCTTAAGAAGGCATCATGTCCAGGAAGAGCCGGTTGCAGTTTGGAAATTTCCGGCTGCGCTTGCGCACGGCCAGGAGCAGCCGCGGAGTGACTGGATCGTAGTGCGCAGCTTTGGAGGCAAGCTATCTTCCGGCGTGGGAGCGAGTCTCTCTATTGGCTCGCTCAGAACTCGATGGCCATAAGCAGGGTGCGCCGTTTGCGCCGGCTGGCAATCGATAACCTGTCAGGGCAAGGGGAATCTACATTCAGCCTTGCAAAGCGGAAAGGCGCCAACAACGTGGCTCAGCGCGGTATTCCAATTGGACGGTTTTGGGGCATCTCCGTTGCCCTCGACTATTCGTGGTTCCTGATCGTCGGCCTTCTGGCATGGATGCTGGCGGTCAGCTATTACCCGGTGGCGTTCAGCAACTGGACGACGGCCGAGTACTGGATGATGGGCATCGTCACGGCGGTCATGCTGTTCGTGAGCGTACTCATCCATGAATTTGCGCACTCCCTTGTTGCCCAGCAATTCGGCCTCCCGGTGCCTCGCATCACGCTCTTTCTCTTCGGGGGCGTGTCGGAACTTGAGTCTGAACCAACCCGCGCCTCGACGGAGTTCTGGATTGCGGTCGTTGGGCCTGTGACGAGCTTTGCGCTGGCGGCGTTCTTCTGGGAAGTTGAGCCGTTCTTCACCCCGGGACGTCCGCTGTTCGCATTGGCCGAGTACCTGGCTTTGATTAACCTGGTGCTTGCCATCTTCAATCTGATTCCCGGATTTCCGCTGGATGGCGGACGGGTTTTTCGCGCCATTGTCTGGAAGATGACCGGCAACTATCACCGAGCCACCATCACCGCAGGCCTCTCCGGCCGCTTTTTCGGATTTGCTCTGATCCTGATAGGGGTATGGCGGGCCTTAACCGGCGACCTGGGCGGTGGAATCTGGATCGCGTTTATCGGATGGTTTCTGGAGAGCGCCGCCGGCAGCCAGTTACAGCAGGAGTCGGTGAAGCATCTGCTTGGCGACCATAAGGTATCGGACGCCATGCGGCGCGACTTTCTGAAGGTTCCCAGCAGTATTTCGCTGGAAGAACTCGTGGAGAGGAACCTGCTGCCTTTGGGCATGCGCTGCGCCGTCATCACCCAGTTCGACAATCCCGTCGGCATGGTGACCATGTCCACTATCCGCGAAGTGCCGCGCGAGGAATGGCCGAACACCCCGGCCATTCAGATCACGATCCCCCTGCAGAAATTGACCACCACGGAGCCAAATGCCATCCTCTGGTCCGCGCTCGAAAAGATGGGCCGCGACGGCGTCAACCAGCTTCCCGTTGTGGACAGAAATGAAATTGTGGGGATACTTTCACGCGAGGACATCCTTCACTATCTCAGCGCGCTCAAGTCCCTCGCTGCATAGAACATAGAAAACAAAAGGAGACGCACCGCATGTCTCAAGAGAAGAAAGGAGAATACCAATGACCACTCCGCATCGCAGACTTCCCTACTGGCTGTTAGTCCTGATTGCTGGCGTTCTCGTCGTTGGCGGAATGCTACGCGCAGGTATCATCCGTATGCCCGGCTATCCTGTGCTGGCCGAACCCCAGGTCCATGTGCAGGTGGCGCCGCCGGCATCCCCTTTGAGCCTTGGCGAGTTCAAGAACGGCTTTTCCTCGGTAATCGATCCCGCCCTGCCCGCGGTCGTGAATATCTCTTCCACCAAGGTGATCCGGAGCCAGAACGTGCCGAATCCGTTCTTCTCGGACCCGTTCTTCCGCCAGTTCTTCGGCGACCAGTTTGGCCAGCAACAGCCGCAAACGCAGCGCGAGCAAAGCCTGGGCTCGGGTGTCATCGTCAACTCGAACGGCTACATCCTCACCAACAATCACGTGGTGGCGGGGGCGTCGGAGGTAGAGGTGTACACGCCCGACCGGAAGAAATACAAAGCCAAGATCATCGGCACCGATTCCCGAACCGACATAGCGGTGCTTAAGATCGACGCCACCGGGCTGCCCACGCT
Source organism: Acidobacteriota bacterium (assembly GCA_021846945.1). Lineage (GTDB taxonomy): Bacteria > Acidobacteriota > Terriglobia > Terriglobales > Acidobacteriaceae > Telmatobacter. Next base: position 47,652 of record JAJZVZ010000006.1, read on the forward strand.
AGCGCTGGGCGACTCCTCCAAGCTCAAGGTGGGAGATATTGTCTTCGCCATCGGTGATCCCTTCGGCATCGGCGAAACCGCAACGATGGGCATTGTAAGCGCCACCGGCCGCGCTCTGGGCGGCTCGATCGAGCACTATGAAAACTTCATTCAGACTGACGCGGCGATCAACCCTGGCAACTCCGGCGGCGCCATGATCGACCTGCATGGAAACCTGGTGGGCATTAATACCGCCATCATCTCCGGCGGCGGCGGCAACGAGGGCATCGGCTTCGCCATCCCGGTCAATATGGCGCGTAACGTCATGAATCAGATCGTGGAGCACGGCAAGGTCATCCGCGGCTACATGGGAGTTTCAATCCAGGACGTCGATCCGGGCATGGCGAAGGCTTTTGGGCTCAGCCAGGGTGGCGGCGCATTGATCTCCGATGTCAGCCCCGACAGCCCCGCAGCCAAAGCAGGTCTGCAAAGAGGCGACATTATTCTGAAGCTCAATGGCAACGACGTGACGGGCCGGAATGCCCTCAGCGTAAGCATCGCGGAGATGGCGCCTGGTTCGGTGGCCCACCTGCAGATTTACCGCAACGGAAAAACGCAGGACGTGAACGTCACCCTCAGCGAGTTTCCTGAAAAGGGCACGCCCGGCCAGCCCTCAACGGGCGGAGGCAGCGCCGCGATCGGCCTCCACGTACAGAACCTGACCTCGGATCTGGCGCAACAGCTTGGACTACCACCCGGCACAACTGGCGTCGTGGTCACCCAGGTGGATCCCTCCAGCACTGCCGCAGACGCAGGCATCCAGCGGGGCGACGTCATCCAGGAGGTGAACCGCAAGCCCGTCCGCAATATGGAGCAGTATAGTCAGGCGCTTGCGGCAGCCGCCAACCAGCCCGTCCTGCTGCTCGTGAACCGCGGCGGCGCAACCATATACGTGGTCATCGAACCACAGGGATAGTGCTGAACAAACGCAGTCTGCTTCGACTTACCCGGCCGCACTCGCGGAGTTGCGGCCGGATAGGTTTTTGAGCGTGACGCTCGCCGGCGATGTTACCTCCATCTGCACTCTCTTCTTTACCGTCCCGTCAGGGCGATGCGATGAAACGACGCCCGAGTTGGCTCAACAGCCCTCCTCACAGAACCTTTTCGTACATAAGCTCAAGTTAGCCCGCACAGGCGGTCTCTCCGGCTATACTTGCCCGGTCGCCGCTGTCTGGGGACGCGTCGACTTGAAGATCCCTCCCTGGGGATACAGCATTCTCGTTTTTGCTGCAGGAGAGATTGCATGCGTACCGCGCTTTTGTTCTGTCTGCTTGCCGTTCCTGTTCTTGCGGAACCGGCTCCCGCGCCGGCCACCCTCGAAATGAATGGTGCGTTTCTAGTCCAGTTGAAGAGCCATCCAAGCCCGGCCATTCTGAAGGCCGTGCGTTCAGAAGCAAACGAAGCCATGACCGTAGGGCCGTACTCGGTGATGGACAAAAAGGAGACGCCGCCCAGCGGCAGCAAGCACGACTATATGAGCATCGCTCCTTATTGGTGGCCTAATCCGGCCACGCCAAACGGGGTGCCCTACATTCGCCACGATGGCAAGACCAACCCTGAGCGGTACAGCGTTCCCGATGATTCGGAGTTCAATAAGGTGCAGAGCGCCGTGCACGCGCTGGGGCTGGGTTACTACATGACGGGCGACGAGAAATACGCGGCGCGCGCTGTGCTGCTGCTACGCACGTGGTTTCTCGATCCCACCACGCGCATGAATCCCAACCTGAATTATGCGCAGTCAATCCGCGGCGTCACCGAGGGGCGCGGCATTGGCCTCATCGATGTGCATGGGCTTCCGCGGCTGCTGGACGGCATCACCCTGCTGGGGGGCTCGCAGAGCCTGACGAAACAGGATGCGCAGGGTCTGCGCCAATGGTTTACCGAGTATCTGCGCTGGCTGCAAACAAGCAAGAACGGGCGCGACGAAGCGATGGCCCGGAACAACCATGGAAGCTGGTTCGATCAGCAGATTGTGGGCATCGCACTCTTTCTGGGCGACCGGGATCTGGCGCATCAGATATGCGAGACGGCGAAGACGAAACGCATCGCCTTCCAGATCAAGCCCGATGGCGGCGAACCGTTGGAACTGGCGCGAACCAAATCATTCTCCTACTCGGTATTCAACCTGGACGCACTGGAAGAGCTGGCTGTCGAGGCACAACTGGCAGACGTCGATTTATGGAACTACCGGGCGCAAAATGGCGCTTCGATCCGCGCCGCGCTGGATTATCTGCTGCCTTACGCGGTAGGAACAAAGAAGTGGACTCATGAGGCGCTCAACGGCGTCGAAGGAAATATCCTGACGGAACCGCTGCTGCTGGCGGCGCTTCATTACCGCGATCCTGCATACTTCAAGGACGCGCAAAAGCTTGAGAAGCATCCACGCGCGGAGATTCTGCTGCTGCAAGCGCAAGCCGAGCAGGAGCTGGCGCGGTAAGAGCGCCGGCCGAACGCCCCTGACAGCGGCTTGCTTATGGCTCCGGGGGCGTGGACGGCGGCAGGTTGTGCTCGGCCCAGTGCGACGGCGTTCGGCCCATCGTCAGCACCAGGCGGCCACCAGCGGCGATTTCGCTATGGCGGAGCCAGGCGCGGTCGAGCGGCTTGCCATCGAGCGTGGCGGCGGTGACGTAGATGTTTTGGGGCGACAGGTTGCGCGCCTCGATGACGAAGTCCTTGCCGCCGGCCAGATGCAGCGTAGTCTGCGGATAAGCCGGGCTGCCGATGAGGTAGGTGGGTTGGCCCGCGTTGGGAAAGATGCCCATCTGGCCGAAAGCGTACCACGAGGACATGGCGCCGGAGTCGTCATTGCCGGGCAGGCCGCTGCGGCCGGCGTGATAGCTCTCGGCGATGATCTCGCGGACGTGCTGATCAGTCTTATCGGGGCGGCCGGCCCAGTTGTAGAGATAAGGCGTAAGAAAGCCCGGCTCATTGCCAACGTTGTAGCGGCGAGGCACCGCGAAAAAGGCGTCGAGACGCTTGACGAAGGTTTGCGCTCCGCCCGACATCGCAATCAGCGCCGCAACGTCCTGCGGCACAAAGGTGGAGTAGGTCCAGGAATTGCCTTCATAGAAGGTGTCTCCGCCCCAGGTGCAGCCTTTCATCGCCGAGAAAGGCGTGAGCCAGGTACCGTCGCGATGGCGCGGGCGAATAAAGCCCTTGAAGCCGCCGTCGGAGAAGTTTGCATCCCACAGGTTCTTCCAGTTCCCCGAGCGCACCAGGTACTTCTTATAGTCCGCCGCCTTGCCCAGACCCCTGGCGAGCATGGCAATTTCAAAGTCGTCGGCAGCGTACTCCATCGAAACCGATCCGGGACGATCGGATCCTTCGATAGAGACGTAACCCAGCTTGTGCCAGTCATCGAGGCCGCCGCGGCCCTCCTTGAAGTGGTCCGCGGGCGAAACTTCGGCATCGTGAACTTCAGCCTCATAAGCGGCCGGCCAGTCGATGCCCTTGAGTCCCTTTACGTAGGCGTCCGTCAGCATGAACTCAGCATTGCTTCCACCCTGGGTGCGTCCGTTGTAGTTGCCGCTGCGGGCGTCCGGGAGCCAGCCCTCGTGGCGATAGATATCGACGAGTGAGCGCGCGATGCCGGCTTCGCGCTCGGGTGCAATCAGCGTAAGCAGCGGAGCCGAGGTGCGGAAGATGTCCCAGATGGCGTAGTAGTCGTCGTAATACGGTTCGCTGGAGGTCCACAGCGGATTCTCGCCGGTGCGGTCGGTGGGCATCAGCATGGCGTGGTAGAGCGCGGTGTAAAACATCTGCGCCTGCTGCGGGGTTTCGCCCTTAAGTTCGACGTTGCCCAGCGCCTTATTCCATGCGGCGATGGCGGCAGCGTGAACGCTGGCAAAATCAAAGCCGGGAATCTCGGATTCGAGATTATGACGGGCCTGATCGATGCTGATAAAGGAAATGCCGATCTTCATCAGGACAGGACGATGCGCGGGAACCGTAAAGCTCAGCCAGGCTCCGGCGCTGTTCCTGTCTGACCCGTGAGCGCTCTTACTGTTCGCCTGCAGTTGTCCATTCAACCACGTTCCCCAGGACTGGGCCGGTGTGTCGGTAACGGCGTAAAAGTACACCGTGTAAGGAACCGGCTGCTTGTTCCAGCCGCCCTTAACGCTGGTTGAGCCGGCGACTTCGGTGGGTGAAAAAATCTGCACGGTCGACGAGACGGGAATCTGGTTCTCGTGCGTGCGCAGGCCTGAGATGAGGCAGTGGGTCACGTCGAAGAACAGGTTGGCCTTTGCCCCCGCGGGATAACTGAAGCGGTAGATGGCGGCGCGGCGGGCAGCGGTAATTTCGGCGCCGATTCCATAACGCGCCAGCTTGACGGAGTAGTAGCCAGCCGAAGCTTTCTCATCGGCGCGCGGCGACCGGGAGTCGAGTGGCGCCGGTGAGCCTGTCGTCGCCATGACGAGGATGTTGCCGTACTTGACGCCGCCGCCTGTTCCGCTCACGTGAGTCTGGCTGAAGCCACGGATGTCGCCAGTGTCGTTCCAGCCGGCATTGGCGTCATGCCCTGCGGGAGCGGCCATGTCGGGCCCCGGCTTGATCATGCCGAAGGGAACGGCGGGGCCGGGAAAAACATTGCCGCCGCCAGAGACGCCAAGCAACGGGTCAATGGATTGGGCGAACTGGCCATAGGCTACGGGGCCAAGAAGCAAACCGGGAAGCAGAGTGATTGCAAAACTTCGAGCAAAATTCACGGGGCCACTTTCTCCATTTTGAGCCTTTGCGGGCGATCAACATGTTCTCACGCGGCAACCGTCTCATTGTCCATGATTTCTGTCCTAGATGCCAGAACGGGGAACAAATCCGCCGCAAGCGTCAGGCCAGCCCGGTCGCGACCGTATGCTTCTTCAATAAAAGACTGTGCTTGGAACTATAGCCGGAATCGCTTTTCTATTCAAATCAATAAGATGGGTGTGATCCGAGTCACAGGACGGGGTGAATGTGGTCACAGCTAGCCGTTCTGGAAAGGGCGCAGACTCGGAGTCCAATAGGCTTCAAATCGAAATGATTGCCAGAGCGAAGGAGGTTTCCATGAGCTTCGCAAGCGGCTTGAAGACGATTGTCGTGGCTACCGATCTCCACGGCCAGTCTGAGGCTGCCCTGGAGTATGCACGCAAGCTGGCCGAGGGTTACGGCGCTCGGATCGTGCTGGCTCATGGTCTTGATCCGATGGATTACGCCGCGGTCGACGCGGTGCCCAACGGCGTTCGTGCGGAGCTCACCGAGCAGGCGCGCGCGGTACTTGATCGACTGGCCGGCGACCTGCTCCGGGAGGGGATTCACAGTCACTCCGAGATCCGGGAAGGAGCCGTAGCGGAGATGCTGGTGGATGTGGCGCGGCAGTACGAATCCGGCCTCATCGTCATCGGAACCAAAGGATCGGAGGGCGCAGGACCGGTGGTCGTCGGAGCCATCGCCGAGCGTCTGGTGCGGATGGCGCCATGCCCCGTCTTGGCGGTGGCCGCAGACTGGAATGCCGGCCCATGCCGTCCAACTCCGGGCGGGCCGGTTCTTTTGGCCATCGAGCGCAACGAGGCCATGACGGCTGCGGCGCAAACAGCCTGTTCGCTGGCGGAGACATTCAAACGCACGCTGCTGGTGCTGCATGTCCGCGGCGCCGCTGAGGTCTCTGCCATGCTGAGTCCGGGCCCGATCCGGCTCGAGGAGTTCGGCATCGAGCGCGGCCGAAATTTCCCAGTGCAGAGCATCGTCAAAGACGGCAAGCCGGCGGAAGCGATTCAGGAAGCGATCGCCCAATACCTGCCTTGCATCCTCGTGGTAGGGGTGAAGCGCGCGAGCGGCACGCCGGGGCCGCACGGCACCGCCTTTACCGTGCTGGCCCGTTCGCGGGCGCCCGTACTCTGCGTTCCACCTGAGCCGGAGCGCGCCGAACCGGAACGCGAAAGCTGTGTCTCGCTAGAAACCATATAACGGCATGACCGCCCGAGGGGTGGAGTTCTGTTTTTTTGACGGGAAACAAGGCGAAGGATGGAGAAGAATCACCAACTCATCGCTCATCATTGGTGCGCTTTTCCAGTTGCCGCGAATTGAGGTTTCCACCCATAAGCTGCCTTGCCGGGAAAGCGGCCGGCAGGGCGGGCTGTTTTCTTTTTTGAGGAACCTTCACGGCTGCGGCAAATCGTTTTTGGGGGGACAGAAAGCGGAAAGCCTCGGGAAAGCCATTTGGCCAATGTGCAAGAATGGGCCCATCGAAGATCCTCGAAGCTTGACGCGCGAATGAGAAACCGGATTGTGGCCTGACATGATGGCTTGACGCCGCGAGAATGGATTTTCGGGCCTAGACAGAGGGAGATGCGACCATGCAACTTGACGCGAGGTCAGGGCAAATGGAGGCTGTCGCGGCTCGCCCGCTGGCGGAACTGCTGGATTGCCCGCCGGCGACGGGCGGTCTGCTGACGGATTCGGCCGAATCAATCGAATGCGATTCGGGTGAGATCATCTTCCGCCAGTCGGAGCCGTGCAAGGGACTTTACGTGGTGGTTTCGGGGCAATTTCTGCGTAAAGCGGAGCGCCTGAAGACGCGCTTGAATCTGGGCCCGGCGCGCGCTGGAGAACTGGTGGAACTGGCAGCGGCACTGGGGGATGGGCGTCATACTTATACGCTCAGCGCACTCACTCCTGGATCGCTGCTGTTACTGCCGATGGAGCAGCTAGACCGGGCGTTCCAGAGCTATCCTCCGCTGCGGATGCGGCTTTTGGAGGAGCTGGCCCGCGAAGTCTCCCGGGCCTATATATCCTGCTGTATGAGCCGCATAGTGCGCACCCGCCGTCCCAGTTCGCAAATTGCCCAGGCGTAAACCAGGGCCCCGGAGCCAGAAGCGTTGGCCACCGGGCGAATCCTCTCCCCGCAACTGAATTTGAGGCCATTCCCCAACGACTCCATTGGAAGAATGCGCTATACTTCAATTTGACCAGCGGAAATTGTATGCCTTCGAGTCACACCCATCACCCGCCGGAAGATTGTCTGAATTGCGAACACCGCCATCTGCGTATGTTCTGCAATCTCACCCCCGAGGCCCTGGCGGATTATGACGGGATCGGGATCATGATGAATCATGCGCGCGGCGCCAAGCTGTTTTCAGAGGGCGACCCGGCGCGTAACGTTTTTGTGATCTGCTTTGGCCAGGTGAAGATCTCTTCGACGTCGCGAGACGGCAAGACGATGATCCTGAAAATTGCGGGTCCGGGTGACGTAATGGGGTTAAGCGCCGTGCTGGCCAACGTTCCCCACGAGGTTACGGCCGAGGCCATCGAGCCATGCCAGGTGAAGACGGTCCGCAAGCAGGAGTTTATCGAGTTTCTGGGCCGCCACGGGATTGCTTCGATGCACGCGGCGCAGGCGCTCTCCGGCGAATATATGACGGTCTTCCATGACGCCAAGCGGCTGGCGCTCTCCGGCTCGGCGGCGGGAAGGCTGGCGCGGCTGCTGCTTGATTGGGGTCGCTCCGCCGCCAACGGCAAACCAGAGATCAAGTTCACCATGGCGCTGACGCACGAGGAGATTGCCAACATGGCCGGAACCTCACGTGAAACGGTCACACGCCTCCTGAACCAGTTCCGCCGCGACCAGTGGATCACGATCAAAGGCACCAGCCTGACAATCGTGAAGCCGGAGCAGTTGGAACGGCTCACGGCCTAGTTCTCTTTTCCTCATTCGCCATCCTGGACACAGACTCGGAAACAGACTTGCGTGCGTGGCCGTCTGCGTAAGGACTGCGCACCGTTCACCCGCATTTTCAATTCCAGCCTGGTTCTGGCAGTGAACCCATCGGCGATCGGTGGGTCAGATGTGGGCAACGGCGTCCGCCGCGGACGCCTCGGCCGGCATGCCCAGGGGCTCGCGCAGCGTCAGCACCGGGCAGCGGGCGTGAGCCAGGACGCGATAGACGGTGCGGTCTCGGGTGAGATTCTCAAAGGCGGAGCGGTGAGTGGCGCCGAGCACGATCAGGGATGCATCGCGCTCCGATGCTTCCGCCAGAATCTCAATGGCGGGGTTGCCGTGTACAACCGCCGGTTCGACGGTCAGGCAACAGCCGGCCATGGTCTCAGCGGCAAGAATGCGCAGTTCGCGTATGGCCGTAGAGTCGTCTCCGGTGGCAAGGCCCTCGCGCTCCAACTCAAATTTGGGCGGCAGCACATGAAGCAAAACCAGCTTGGCATGCTGGCCGGCAGCAATTTGGCAGGCAAGCGCCGCGCTCGGGCGAGAGGTCTCTCTGAGTGTGGTGGCATGCAGCACGACACGTTGGCGGTCGTGGCCTTCCACCGGGAGATGAGCCTCAGGTCCCACGGTGATGACCGGGAGGTTGACCGAGCGCAGCACTTGCTCTGCCACGGAGCCGATAAGCAGCTTACTCAGCTTGCTGCGGCTCCGGGTCCCGAGAACGACACGGTCTGCCTGGAACTGGCGGGCGGCAGCGGCGATCTGCTGTGGGGGATGGCCCTCCCGCACGAGCGGATCACACGTGAGGCCCTGACGGCGCGCTGTGTCGCACCAAGGCGCTATCTCTTTCTCAGCGAAATCCAAAGCGCCTGAGGGATCGTAGTAGGGCATACCTGCGGCGTCCACAGACATCGCTGCGCTGGAGGCAAGCGCATGAACAACGATCAGGCGCGCCCCCGTTTCGGCTGCCTGCTCAAGCGCAAACGGCATCAAGTGATCCAGGTCGCCTAGGTCGGTAGCGACCAGAATCACTGCCGGATGCGACCAGCGATGGTGGCCAGACTCCGGCATGGTATCTACCCCACACAAGGGAGCGTGCCACCAAGGAGAGGACAGAGATGTGCCATCGGGCACCGATGAATGTGATGTGGATCACAATTTCGGGCATGAACCTGAGGATTTCGGGCGGGCCGTCTCCGCATGGCAGCAGGTAGACATTCCAGGCTGGAGCACTTGTGGTACTGGCTTCAGTTCACGTCCCAGACGGTATACTGGCACGCAGCCGTAAAAACCTCATGATCACGGGGCCCAAACGGCCGGCGTGCAGGACGCACTGGCCGGAGCATCCTGCTCCATCTTCTCCTGAGAACCGGGCATCGCACGGTACTTCGGGCATGCAGTGGAGCGCAATTCGGTCCTAAAGACGAAAAGAGAGGATAGGAATATGAACCGTCGTGATTTTCTGGCAGGCAGCATCGCCTTGGCAGGACAGCAAAGACTTCTTCACTCCATGGGGACAATGTCCATCGCAGGGCAGGGCGCGCCGCCCGCTGAATCTCCGCAGAACCTCCTCAGCACGACCTTCCCTGAATCCCTCCTGGCAAGCAAGCTGCTTCCGATTGATCAGTGGCATCCCTACCCCAAGTGGAGCGAACGCAGTCCATGGGAGGCAATCCCGGCCGATATCCGGCAGGCATTCATCGCCAGGGCGGAAGAAGATCAGAAGGCCGGATGGAAGGCATTTCTGGCGACAACCTTCATGGAATTCAAGCGGAATGGCAACCGGACGCACTATGAGGCCTACACTTTTGGCCGGCGCGCGAAGGTATTGCACCTGGTGCTGGCCGAGTGCATGGAGGGAAAAGGACGCTTCATGGATGACATCATGAATGGCGTCTGGCTGATCTGCGAAGAGAGCTTCTGGGGCGTTCCCGCACACCTGGGCGCGCAACGCGCGGGAGTGGGTCTGCCGGATGTGACCGAGCCGATCATCGAGCTTTTCGGCGCGGCGACGGCGCAACTGATGGCTTGGACCAAATACCTAGTAGGCGAGCAACTCGATCAGATTTCGCCGCTGATCGGCAAGCGCATCACGCTGGAGACGGAGCGACGCATTCTGGAGCCGGCACGCAACCGCGACGACTTTGGCTGGATGGGCCTGAACCCCAGACACGGGCGCCTCAACAACTGGAATCCGTGGATCAACTCCAACATCCTGGTGGCAAATCTCATTCTGGAAGAGGATCCGAAGCTCCGGACCCACGAAGTTGCGCGAATTACGCGGAGCCTTGATGCCTATCTGAACCAATACTGGCCGGATGCGGGCGAGGAAGAGGGTCCGGGGTACTTCAGCGTATCGCCGATGTGCTACTTCGAAGCGGTAAGCATGATCAATCAAGCCACGGGCAACGCCACCAACATTCTCTCCAATCCTTTTATCGATGCGATGGGGAGATACATTCTGGCTGCTCACATTGCGGGCGATGACTACATCGACTATGGAGACGCGCACGTGCATGCGGCTCCGGACGGCGACCTGCTCTACCGCTATGGCAAAGGGGTTCACGATCCGCAACTGGAGGAGTTCGGCGCCTACTGCGCGGCCAAGGAAGGATGGACGGCGACCGGTGAAGGCCTCACCAGAATTCTGAATGAAAGCCTGGTGAGCATGTCGCGGGCACTGCCGGCCGTACTGGAGGCAAACGAAGTTCGCGGCGCAAAACAAGAGGACGTCCTTCTGCGCGACTCCTACTATCCCGATCTGGGCCTGGCGACGGCGCGCGTGAAAGCCGGATCGCCGGAAGGCATGTACTTCGCGGATCTGGCCTCGAACAACGGGCGCAGCCACAGCCACAATGACACCGGCAGCTACATCATTTACCTCGACGGCAAGCCGGTGGCAATTGATGTGGGCGTGGAAGCATACAGCCGCAAGACCTTCAGCGCTGAGCGCTACACGCTTTGGACGATGCAGTCGGCGTATCACAACCTGCCCACCATTGGCGGCGTCATGCAGCACGACGGCCGGCAGTACAAGGCTACAAACCGCAGGCATGAGAGCAACGACCAGCGCGCTATCTTTTCCTTTGACATTGCTGCGGCCTATCCCCAGTCAGCCGGAGTCAAGTCCTGGGTGCGTACGCTCACGCTGGATCGCGCGCGCGACGTGCTCACCGTCAATGAAAACTTCGAGCTGGAACGCGCCGTGCCGGTAAGCCTGACCGTGATGACTCCGCGGGTCGTGAGCATCAACCCGGGCAATTTAACCCTGAATCTCGTGTCTGGAGAAGGCCGGCCCTGCGTCATTAAGTACGACGCGGAGCAGATCGAGCCCAAGGTGGAGACGATCAAGCTCACCGATGCGGGACTGCGCGAGAGCTGGGGAGACCAGATCTACCGCATCCTGCTCAATTCAAAGACGCCGGTGGCGAAGGGGAACTGGTCCTATGAATTGCGGCCGGCATAACCGGGATTTATAGCGAGGGACGAACAGAAAATTCAGGGTGGAGGATCCCCACGGAAGTCGTGGAGCGGGATGCTCCACCCAGATGCTTTTGCGAGGATACTTCAGATTTCGACGCCGTGCGCCGTTCGATTAATGGGACGCAACGAGGTGATGCGCAATAGCAAAGAGCGCCAGCTCAAGGCGGGTGGAGACGCCCGTCTTGTCGAAGATGTTGGAGAGGTGGCGTTTGACCGTCTCCTCGCTCAGGCTAAACTGCTTGGCAATGTCGCGGTTGCTGCATCCTTCCACGATGCAGCCCACTACTTCCAGTTCACGGGGAGTGAGGCCGTAGGTCTTGCGCTGGGGCGGAACTGCCTGTTGCATCAGATCGCGCAGCGCGGAGACCAGCGTGACCACGCGCTTGCCGCCGATCCAATAATCGCCTGCGTGAACCGTGCGGATAGCGGTCTGCAGGTGATTGGCGAGGGCATCTTTGAGGACGATACCACGCGCGCCGATCTGCAATGCTTCGATGATCTGCTGCGTGGTGATCGTCGAGGTGAGGAGCAGAATCTTCACCCTGGTGGCAGTGGTCAGGATGTCGCGCATGGCGTCGATGCCGGGCTTGCGCGGCATCTGCACGTCGAGCAGCAGCACATCAGGCTCAAGATCGAGGGTCTGGCTGATGGCTTCATCGCCGTCGGCAGCCTCGCCCACTACTTCAAAGCCTTCATCTTCAGTGAGCATATTGCGCACACCGATGCAAACCACCGGATGGTCATCCGCCAGCACAATACGGATCGGTCGTTCCATCAATTCCCTCATCTCCAAACGCCTGCCTTGGATCCGGTCTTGTTGGCCTCGCCTTATACAGACAAGAATTCCGCTTTCAGCATATCCTCAAGATCTCGGATGGCGGCGCGCAAATCGCGGATCAATGCAGAATAGCTACCAAATTGGTTACCTTTGGAATGTGCCGGAACCGCCTCGATCAAGGCACCAATGCGAGCGGCCCGGAGCGCCCCCGTCATACCGCAGGCGCCCTTGATGGCGTGACCAATGCGGCGGACTTCGGCCAAGTCGCCCTGGGCAATGGCCGCTTCGAGCGCCGCAATCCGCTTATCCAGGTCGGCGACCATAGCGGCATAAACCTGGCGTACGGCGGCCTCGGACATCATGCTGCGGAACTGACTCAGGGTGGCCGCGTTAACCACCGGTTCATCAGAACCCGGTGCGGCTGCGGCGACAGGCGCTGCCCGTGTTTTCCTCTTCTCAATGAGTTTCTGCACGGCGCCGGCGCCAAACGGCTTCAGGAGGAATCCGTCCGCGGCCGCAACAATGCTGTCCCGAGCCGGGAGCGGGGTAGCGCTGATGACAATGATCGCAGCCCGGCTCCGCGTGCGAAGCTCCGCAATCAGGCTCGCTCCGCTGAGGCCGGGCATCTGCACATCCATCAGGATTACGCTGGGCACGCACTCTCCCGACGCCAGCAACTCCAGCGCTGTCTCAGCTTGATCAGCGGCGTGGACGTCATATCCACCCAAGGTAAGCATTGTGGCCACAACTTCGCGAGTGACGAGATCATCGTCAATCAACAGAATCGTAGAGAGAATCTGCCGGGGAAGTGAATCGGGCATAGGTCTAGTGTGCACTGCGGCCGCGGGAGCTGGCGAAAAATCATCTGCGGAAAGCGTCCGATCCGTTCCAGCTCCCGCCACCGCAACCTCAGTTTGTTCCGGAGCCTGACGGGGTGGCAGCCGGCATACCAAAAGCTGACGCCGGCGGCAGATCTTTGCCGTTGCCCCGGTCATGCATCGCCATCTGAAACATGTCGGCGCGCTTTTGCCACAGCTGAATGGCCAGGTCGTAGCGGACAGTGACGTTGTTGAGCCAGTACGGCCGGTTTTCAGCAAGCCAGACCTGGCTGTACTCCCCCTTCAGAGCCGAATAGCCATCGCGCAGATCCTGGCAGCGGCCGTTAGTGCTGCTGATCTCGCCCAGCATGTCGCGGGTCTCCTTTGCATCCTGCTTGTCGTGCTGGTGGGCGAGCGCGTAGGCGTAGGCATCGACGATCTCCTGGGCCAGCTCAAACTTCATCCCGATGAAATCAAGGCGGCGAGCGCCCAAATCCATCGCGGTGATGGCATCGGTCTCTCTCAGGTCGGGGTTGCTCTGGCGCGCCTGGGCCAGCAGCACGATGGCCTGCTCGGCATGAACGCGCAGTTGCTGTGCCACGGGCAGCAGCCGGGCAGATACGTCCTGCCCCTGCGGGCTCCACGGATCGAGCCAGAAGAGGGAGTCGCTGTTCATCTCCGGCTTGGCTTCAGAGAGGGCTTCCTGGGCGGCCATCAACTCCTTTTCGGCGGAGTTGACCTTGCCGCTGGCGTCACCGTGGAAGAGCTGGCCGTACTCATCCTGATAATCGGCAATGGAACTCTCGCCCGGCTGCCAGGCTGCCACCGCGCCGAAGAGCACGCCGTACCAGTCCTGGTTGAACAGGCCTTCGCCATCGTCGTTCCACACGGTCGTAAGAGCGCCGGTCGATCCCAGCCGCTGCCCGTCGCGAATGAAGCCCTGAATGTTCCAGAGGGCGGTTTTGGCGACTGGAAAGACCTCGCTCCAGTTGGCGTCGCCGGGGGCCACCCAGGTTTCCATGCCATTCTTGGCGAAGGGCTCAATCATCTTGTCGAAGCCGCTCTTGTCCCAGTAATTCCACGGCACGGCGATCATGTCCTTGGGCAGGCTGGCGATGGCGGCTGGATCCTGCCCCCCAATGTCGCCCCAGAAGAGCAGGCGGCGGTGCAGAGGCGCCAGAGCATCGTGAATCTGCTTGAGAAATGCGACGTAAACCGGGCCGTAGCCCTGCTCCTGCACCTGCTCATGCGTACGGCCAAGACCCAGATCCCAGGTTTCATCCGCGCCGATATGAATAAAGGGCGAAGGAAACTCCTGCGCGATCTGCGTAAACCAGTCCTTGATGAGGGGCAGCGTGCCCGGCTGGCCGGGCGCAAGAACGTAACCGTGCGGGGTTTCGGCTACGTCCTGATAGATGTCGTATTTGAGTACCTGATGAAGATGGCCGAAGGCCTCCTGCTCCGGCACGATGGTGACGTGATACTGGCGCGCATAAGCGACGAGTTCCTTGGCCTGATCCGGAGTAAGCGCGCTGCCCGGCGGCGCGCCCAGGGGCTGATTGGGATAGAGCAGGGTGTGCTCGAAGTACGGCGAGTAAATGTTCACCTTGAAGGATGCCAGTATACGAATCTGGCGCTTTTGAAATGCGAGCGTGGGGAATGGGCCGCGGGAAAGATCGTCCTGGACGCCGCGATAGCGCATCGCCGGCCAGTCGCGCACCGTGCCGGTGGGCAGCAGGCGATCGGCCCCTGGAAGCGGCAGCAACTGCTTGAAGGTCTGCGCGCCGTAGAAAATGCCCGCGCCGGAAGCGCCCACGATATACGCTTCGTGCGGCTCAATCACCAGCACATAGCCTTCGGATTGCATTGGATCATCGAAGGTCAGGCTGTGTCGGGCGAGGAGCGACTTGGCCTCAGCCGAGCTGGTTCGCAGCAGCACCACGCGATACAGCCCGGCTTCGCGGCTTCGCTCCGGAGCAATCTGCTTGATCGCCTCCTCCAGATCGTGTGCGGCGAATTCGTCTTCCGGATTGCGTGCCGGAACGCTGACGATGATGTGCGCGGGCAGGTCGGCGGCGCCTTCGAAATGCGCCTCGCGGGGCGCGGGCAGAAGGGGAGGATGCGTTTGCGCAAAAGCCAGTGCGGAGAACGCAACGAGCAGTGCGATCAATCCCCATGCGGGACCAACCAGGGCAGACCGTTTCCGAGCCGGAAAAAGAGGTAACATAGGCTGCTTTCTGCTCATAAAACGAGCATTTGATTCAGTGCGAACATTGTAGACTAGTCGCGCACGCTGCTACCTTGTCAGAAAGCGCTATTCCTCTGTTGGGCAGCGCGCTTCTCACATTGCCATTCGCTACCGGATGCGCGAAAGGGACTCACCACCATGACAATGACCGCAAGCGGCTCCACGAATATGCCCGCCGTGGCTAGCGCGGTTGCCAACCGCCGCTACAGCATCTTCCTGCTTCTGGTGGCGGGTCTGGGTGGACTGCTGTATGGAATCGATGTCGGCATCATCGGCGGCGCCCTGCCCTACCTGGAAGCGACTTCGCGCCTGACGGCCGCGCAGCTCTCCGTCATTGTCGCGGCGGTGCTGCTGGGCAGCGTCTTCTCTACGCTGTTTTCAGGCGCGCTCGCCGACTGGATGGGCCGCAAGCCACTGATGATCCTGAGCGGGATCACGTTTGTACTCAGCATCCCCATCATCGCGCTTTCGCACGGATATGGGCCGCTGTTCTTCGGGAGGCTCTTGCAGGGCGTCAGCGGAGGCCTGGTCGGAGTGGTAGTCCCGCTCTACCTGGCCGAGTGCCTGGCAGCTTCAAACCGCGGCAAGGGCACTGGCGTCTTTCAATGGCTGCTGACCCTGGGCGTGGTGACTGCGGCACTGGTGGGAATCTACTATAGCTATCGCGTGGATGCGGTGTCTAAAACCGCAAGCGCGGCCGCTCTGTTCGCATTCAAGGACCAGGCATGGCGGCGCATCTTCTGGGTTTCACTGCCGCCCGGCGTGCTCTTTGTGGTGGGCAGCTTTTTCGTCTCCGAGTCGCCGCGATGGCTCTTCCGCAAAGGAAAAAAGCAGAAAGCCTATCAGGCGCTGCTTCGCTCGCGGAGTCAGCGGCAGGCTGAGATCGAGATTGAGGAGATGGAGGCGACGGCGCGCACCGCACAGGAAAACGGCTTGCCGGAAAAACAGGCGGGTCAGAAGATCAAGGATTCTTTGCTGCGCCGCAAGTACGTGATTCCCTTTTTGCTGGCCTGCGTAATCCTCTTCTGCAATCAGACCACGGGCATCAATTCGCTGATCGGCTACAACACCAACATCCTGCTGCAGGGCGGACTTTCGGACCTCTATGCGCATTGGGGCTACGTCATCTTCACTGCCGTGAATTTTCTGATAACCATCGTGGGCATGATGTTCGTAGACCGCAAGGGACGCAAGTTTCTGTTGATGCTGGGCACCGGCGGAATCGTCGCCGCCATGATCAGCGTGGGAGTTCTGTTCCTGAAGACAGAAAGATACAACGTGGATTGCCGCGGCGCAATTCAAGCTCTGGTGACTCCGAACCAGGAGTTGACGCTGCGCTTCGACCCGGCCGAAGCGGAAAAGCTGCTTGCCGAGCAGGGCTACAACGGCAGCGATATCAGGAGCGGCCGGGCTTCGCTGGCTATTATTTACTCTTATGGAGACTTCACAGCCGCCACCAATTACGTGCGCTCCGACGATCACGGGGCAGCCCCCATCCAGATCACGCGCGCAAGTTGCGTGCCTTCGAACAAGGTTGAGGCATTCTTCAAAAACCCCTTCGCCAGTCTGAGCACCGCGCAGACTGCGCCGCTGCGTATCGAGAAGGCGATGATCGGCCGGGTTCCGAATGCCGCCCATGGCTGGCTGGTTGCCCTGGGGCTTTACTGCTTCATGGCATTTTACGCGCTCGGCCCCGGCGTGGTGGTGTGGCTGGCGCTCTCTGAGCTGATGCCTACCCGCATCCGCTCCAACGGCATGAGCATCGCGCTGGTCATCAACCAGATGGCTTCGACCACGCTGGCGGCGATCTTCCTGCCGTTCGTCAGCAAGTACGGCTACTCGTCCATCTTTTTCCTTTTCGGCGGCTTCACGGTGGTGTACTTCCTGGTGGCAGTCTTCTTCCTGCCGGAAACGAAGGGCAAAACGCTGGAAGAGATTGAGGCGTATTTTGAGGGATCCGCGGCGATCTGAGAGTGGCTGGCGGCTTCGCTCCGGAATGGGCTTCCGGGGACCTCCGCAATACAAGGACCCGGAAACGTGAAGACCAGGAGCGCAGCGGAGGCCGGCTATCCCGTTCAAATGCAGTGGCAAACGGCGTGGAAGCGCTGGCCGCCTTGACAACGCCGTACAGAATCTTCCATGATAAGCTCCTTGGTGCTGAACGGTTT
Source organism: Acidobacteriota bacterium (assembly GCA_021846945.1). GTDB lineage: Bacteria > Acidobacteriota > Terriglobia > Terriglobales > Acidobacteriaceae > Telmatobacter. The sequence goes on from JAJZVZ010000006.1 coordinate 64,879, forward strand.
CATCCGCACCACTCAATCTCCTGCAAGTGATCAGCGACTGCACGGTTCCGCTGCAAACGCAAGATCAGCGGCTCTCACCGAGAGCCCCTCCGTTCAGGAGAACTGTCATGAAGAGTGCGCTGCTCGCCTTTTTTTGCCTGTTCCTCGCCGCGCCGATCCCGGCTATTGCCATGGAGCAGCTCATCCCTGCCGGCTCTCTCATTCAGTGCACAATCTCAGAGCCGAAGCTTTCTTCAAAGACTGTCGCCGTCGGCGATCCGATTCTATGCTCAGCCCGTTACACCGCGCCTTACGGTGACTACAATCTTCCCTTCGACAGTTTTCTGGAGGGCCGGTTTAAGGCCTACAAGGATCCTGGGCATCTTGTCGGCAAGGGCTGGATGGAGTTGAAGTTCGACCGGATGGTGATCGAGCCCGATACCGTGATCCCAATGAATGCAAAGGTTGTGGATGTGCCGGGCTATAACATCGATCGCGACGGGCGGATTCTCGGCAAAGGCCATGCGGTAAGAGATACGGTCGCGTGGATGATACCGATTCTCTGGCCGATCGACCTGCTCAATCTGCCACGGCGAGGCCCCCGTCCCACTTTGAAAGAAGAGACGCGTCTCACGCTCAAGGTGATGGATGATATGCAGATTCCTATCACAGAGCAGCCGGAGCGGGATCCTTCCGGACTCATCCAGCGCAGCCCCAGTTCCTATACGTCTCCACCGTCAGAGACGACACCAAATGCTTCGGCTCCCCTCTATTACCCCATGGCGGCTGGGCAGGCTCCAGAATACTGGCGATCCGCGCCTCCTCCGGCATACGCTTCGCGATGGGAAACTTCCCCCGCTCCCGGCGCGCAAAAGCGCTCGCCATATCCCGGCGAAGGCGACCGGTATCCTCTCACGCTTGTCTTCAATGACGGCCGTCGCCCCGAGCGCGTGTATAACTACATGCTGACTCCTAGCGCAGTCTATGTGCTGGACGGATATCGCCGTGTCATTCCTTTCAGCGAACTGAACCTGGGTGCGACTCAAGCAGCGAATCGCGAGGCAGGCGTTCGCTTTCTCGCTCCCGGCGGAGCTTCGCAAGAACCGTCAGCCGTAGCGGCTCGGTGGTCGCCTTAAAGATGGCCACGCTGACGCCAAATGGGGTTGCTGCCGTCTGAACACGCCCCTTTGCACAGTCAGTCACTCCTCATGGCACGCCGGGGGATGGCGAAGCTATGATTGACTTTGACCGATCCGACCCCCATGAAAATCGCCAAGCTTGAGCCCTTCATTCTGCATGCGCCGGTTACGCGCCAAGGAATCGCTGACAGCACGCACCGCCTGACCCACTGGGGCGCGCCGGGCGTGGCCATCCATGCCGACAACGGCCTGGTGGGCTATGGATTCTCCGGCACGCACGCGCATCTGCCCACGGACCGTCTCATCGTGGATTGCATCCTGCACAGCTTTGGTCCATTGCTCATCGGCGAGGATCCGCGTGAAGTGCTGGCCCTTTGGGAAAGGCTGTATAAGCAGGCCGAGATCTACTGGGTAGGACGCGCCGGCATCACCCACCTGGCGCTGGGCGCGATCGACATTGCGCTGTGGGATTTGAAGGCCAAGGAAGCGGGGCTTCCCCTCTGGAAGCTGCTTGGCGGCTCGGCGGCCAAGAACGTGGAGGCGTACAACACCGACGGCGGATGGCTGAACTGGCCGCTCGAAACCGTTGTCTCCGATTGCAGGAGGCTGGTCGAAGAGGAGGGCTATCGCGCGGTGAAGCTCAAGGTTGGTGGCGCAAATCCGGGCGAGGATCTGCACCGCGTGGAAGCTGTACGCAAGGCGCTGGGGCCGGAAATTCGCATCATGACCGACGCCAACGGCCGCTGGAGCCTGCCCCAGGCCATCCAGACCGCCGGCAGGCTGGTGGACTTCGATATCACCTGGATCGAGGAACCGATTTTTTTCGACGATGTGGAAGGCCATCGCCGGCTGGCCGAGACAATTCGAACACCGATTGCGCTGGGCGAGCAGTTGTACATGGCCACACAGTTCCGTGACTTCATGCACGCCGGCGCCGTTCATTATGTACAGCCAGACGTGACGCGCCTGGCGGGAATCACCGAGTTCTGGCGAGTAGCTGATATGGCTCACTGCTACAGCCTGCCCGTCGCGCCCCACGTCGGCGACATGTGCCAGGTCCATCAGCATCTTTGCTTTGCCCATCCCGCCTGTTCACTGCTCGAGTACATCCCCTGGCTGCGCGACTGGATGGAAAACCCGGCCAGGATTGAAGCCGGCTTTTACGTAGCTCCCGATGCTCCGGGCGCGGGAACGACTCCAATCGCCAAGGCGCTGCGCGAGATCAACAAGGCATGAAGCGGACGCGTTGATTCAACTTGGGGATCTTTCGGCGCAGATTTCCCGATCACCGCTTGGGGTGACAGGAGTCACAGACCGCGAGTGCATTTAGCGCTTTCCTGAACTTGCATTCGATGCGATACGAATGCTCGAAGGTGAACCCTTGGCCCTTTCAGGCCAAAACCCGCTGGGGTTCGTGTGGCAGCGGGCGCTTCCCGTTGTTCATTCATCCAAGTGTATCTTCCTGAGCAAGTGGAGAAATGCCCTGCCGCGGGTATGTTTCGGCCCGCGCGGTTACTCGTTCGCGTCTGCCCTCACTGGCGCCGTGCCACCGGACCGCGATGTCGAAGATGGGGCTCGCTTTCTACGATCAACATTCTCGATGGGAGAACCGCAATCGCGGATTATCCCAAGGGAGGTTCTATGAAGACCAGGAGATTGTCAATTATTGGCGCAACGCTGCTGGCCGCTTGCATGTTGGTCTCCTGTTCACGCGCACGCACTGATGTGGAGATCACCACGGACGTCCAGGCAAAAATCCATCAGCGGGCGGCGCTTACCGCGGCGCCTATCAACGTCCAGGCCAATAGCGGAGTGGTTGTGCTCTCCGGGAACGTTGCTTCGGATGATGCGCGCAACGCGGCAGAGAAAGTGGCGAAGCAAGTAAAGGGCGTGAAAGGCGTGATCAACAATTTGCAGGTGGTGACGGCCTCCGCAGCTCCGGCGCCGGCTCCTTCGGTTGCTGAAGCTCCAATGCCCAAGCCAGGGCCCAGCGCGGCCAAAGGCCCGATGCACGCCAAAACATTGGCTCCGGCGATTCCAACTCCCGTCGCCGCTGCACCGGCTGCGCAGCCCCAGCCCGCCGCGCCTCCGGCTCAGGCTGCTGCTCCCGTCCCGGCCCAGCCGGCAGTGAGTCAGGTCATCATTCCGCAGGGAACCCGCTTAACTGTCCGGCTCATTGATCCAGTCGATACCGAGAAGCACAAGGCAGGCGATTCGTTCCGTGTTTCGCTGGATGCGCCTGTCGTGATTCAGAACAAGACCGTGATTCCGAAGAATGCAGACGCCACAGCGCGGCTCGTCTCCGCGAAGAGCGCCGGACACTTTACCGGAACATCAGAAGTCGTGCTCGTGCTCGCCACAATTACGGTTGGCGGCAAGTCCTATGACCTGCAGACAGGGCAATTCACGAAGCAAAGCGCATCTCGCGGCAAGCGAAGCGCCGCTGTCATTGGCGGTGGCGCCGTCGCGGGAGCCGTGATCGGGGCCATTGCCGGCGGAGGCAAAGGAGCAGCGATTGGGGCCGCGGCGGGCGCGGGCGCGGGTACCGGCGTACAGGCAGCAACAAAGGGCCCGCAGATCAAGTTGCCTTCTGAAACGCTCCTGGAGTTTCAGTTGACGGCTCCCGTCACGGTGACTCCTGCCAGTGAAGCGATTGAGCCGGAGACTACTGGGTAGTTGGCATCGATGAATGGTGATGTCTCTCTCGATTCTGAGTATGGGAGGGCGCGCATGGCATTTCCAATGAATCGACACGCTATCTTTACGATTGTTCTGGTCGCAATCTCTCTGCCTCTCGCACCGGCAGTTCCGTGCCAGACGCAGTCGAACCTTCCGCAATTGCCCAACCCGGGGAGCACAAGCATCACTCGCCAACAGCAGCAGCAGATCGGATTTCAGGCAGCAGCCGAAGTGTATAAGCAGATGCCCCTCCTGCCGGACAGTAGTCCCGAAACTCAATATGTTCGCCAGCTTGGCCAGCGGCTCGTAGCGGTGATCCCCGCAGAATATTCATGGCCGTTCCAATTCCATGTGGTGGCGCAGAAGGAGATCAACGCCTTTGCGCTTCCAGGCGGAGAAATGTTCGTGAATCTGGGCACGATTACCGCGGCAACCAACGAGGCGCAATTGGCCGGCGTCATGGCGCACGAAATGGCGCACGTTTACATGCAGCATTCGGCCAAGCAGATGCAGAAGGCCCAACTCACCCAGGGACTGGCGGGCCTGGCCGGTGTCCTCCTGGGAAATAAAGGCGGAATGCTTGGATCGCTTGGGCAGACCGGCATCCAGGTGGGGGCTGGCATGGTGATGCTGAAGTACTCGAGGAGCGATGAGGCTCAAGCGGACGAGGTTGGAACGATCATCCTTTATCGAGCCGGTTATAACCCTCAGGCTCTGGCAGATTTCTTCAAGCAACTCCAGGCGCAGGGCGGCACAGGGCCACAGTTCCTGAGCGATCATCCCAACCCGGGCAACCGGGAGGCTGCCATCCAAAAGGAGATCCAGAGATGGCCGCCTGTGACCTATCGGACCGATAGCGCCGCATTTACGGCGGCGCGCCAGCAGGCAACCAGCGCGAAGGTCTATACGGCCGATGAAATTGCCAAAGGAGCAAAGACAGGCCAGTGGAGCGCTTTGAACAAGAGGAATGGCGCGGTCCTTAAGCCGCCGCCCGGACTCGCCGCCTCCGCAACAACGGAATCGAAATCTGGCGCCGTTGCCTGGAATGCCGTAGCGCCAAGCTCCAATTTTGTGTTGGCCGATCTCGGTCTGGTGAGGATGGTGCATCCGGAGAATTGGGTTGTGATTGCTCCGCAGCAACAGGGGCAATCCATCACGATCGCGCCGCGTGCCGGAGTTGTGGGCAGCGGGATCGGCTACGGAGTCGTGGTCAATGGCGTTTCTCCACGCGGCAAGACAGCATCGATCGATCAGGTCACGGATGATATTGTGCGCAGTTTGCAGAGCGGCGGAGGCGACCTGCAACCGGTTGGCGCAGCCGCTGAGATCAAGGTTGCCGGTGTTCGCGGGAGGTCGGTCAATATGCAATCGACGTCGCCATTCCCGAATGCGAAAGGTCAATCGCAAAAGGAAAGGGACTGGCTGGTGACGGTTCCCCGGTCGGATGGGGCGGTGATCTTCCTTGTCTTTGTCGCTCCGGAATCTGACTATGGGCGCCTGAGCCCTTCCTTTCAGAGGATGCTCAGGAGTGTGCAGTTTTAGCCGCCATATCTCACAGGGGGCGATTTTTGCGGGGAGCGGCGGGGCTGGGCCTGCCTGGAGGGTAGTTTTCCGGCAAGAAGTTGATCTCGAAGCGGTCCAGCGCATGCGCG
>JAJZVZ010000325.1 GCA_021846945.1 Acidobacteriota bacterium
GGTTGTAGATCCGCTCCGCGCTCATCCCGCGGAACCGGTTGTCGATCAGCACGTCTTTGGGCAGCGTCAGACCGGCGTCGAGCAGAATCGGATTGATGGCGTAGTCGCAGGCCATATTCCACCGCGCCGGATTCCGGTCGCCACGCCGGGTGTGGTGCTGCAGGGCCGGGTGCATGACCTCGTGCGCCAGGACGCCAGCCAGTTCCGCCGCATTCAGCGTGTCCACAAATTCTGGGTTATAGAAGAGCGACACGCCGTCGGTCGCCATGGTCGCAACGGACCGTGACGCCTTGCCGCCGAGCCTGAAGAGTAGCGTGCCGAAGATGGTCGAGAAGGAGCGTGGTCCGCGCTTTCTGAATACGGACCTCGCGTGGGATCTTGTGGTTCATGACACTGGAGCCTCCATGTAGGCCGCCATGTGCGCGAAGATGTCGTCAGCGCTCGCAGGAATCGCTGCGGGATCACTCTCTGTAAGTTGCCCGCGCTCGCGCAGAACCGCATCCATTTCCGTCAGGATTTGAGCGGCATCGTTGGCGGTTGCCGCCCGCACGATCTCGCTCTTCTTGAGATCCCGAGCAGTGAATCCGCAGAGCCGCTCCCGGATTTCTCCGGCGAAGCAGTTGAGTTTCTCGTCCTGATTTACGTTGAGACGCGGAAGCAACTCGACAAGCTCGCAGATGTTGGTCACCAGCGAAGCATGGAAGCGCGACTCGGGCTCATTGAGGCGCTCGACCAAGTGCGTGACAACGCCCTTTAGCCGCGTCCAGAGGTCTTCAGTCCCTTTCTGTAAGGACTGCCGGACATTCTCATCGATTTCCCGCGCTGACCTGACCCCTTTTTCCGCCCGATTCGGTGTATGAAATCAGTTTCGGATGATGACTGGAAAGACCCGCGATCCAATGCGCGTGTAGATGTCCCCGTTGCCGTGGCGATGGAGCGGACGGGAATCCTCTCGATTAGGCCAGCGAGGAAGCCATAGGCGGCTCCATTCGGTAGCCGTGGCACGTCCGGCGAGAACGGCGCTGCCTACGGCATCGGCTCTACGCTGCGACACGCCATGTATGAAAGCGCGCTCTGTGTCAAGCAGTGTTTTTGGGGCGCCGGGGTGGTGTTGCGGCGGGTGAAGGGGTTTTGAGGCAACAGCTCTCTGTGCGCGCCTGTGAGCTGCGCGGGGTGAGGAAGTTCGCAGGTCCAAGATCATTTTTCTTTAGCTGTGTTTTCTTCGTGGTTGCGATGCGGCTTCGGGGTCCTCCTGGGTTTGGTTTTCGCCCAACTTCGCTCGTGCGGTTTGTGTTCGTCCGCGGTCCATATATTCGCCGTAGCATCCGGCATGAGCATTCTTTGAATCGGGCTTCGCATTCACCCCGAGACTTGTGTGCAGTCAGAAGTGTCTCGCGCTGGGCCGAACTGGGACGAAGGGGAGTGGATGCGCGGCGGTCGGTAGGGCTCGCGCTTCAGCAGCATCCAATAGCTGGCCTCGGCCAAATGGCGAGCCACGGCGACGATGGCGCGGCCGTGGCCTTTGTGGGGCGCGAGGCGTTGATAGAGCAATCCGATGTGGGCATGGCGCTGCGCGCCGAGGTGCGCGGCACAGTTGGCGGCTTCGACAAAGGCCCACTTGAGATAGCGGTTGATGTTGCGGCAGACGCCGCCGTGATGGGTGTGGCCGCCCGAAGAGATGACGCGCGGAACGAGTCCGGCGTAGCTGGCCAGGTTTTCGGCGCGGGCAAAGCGTGAGATATCGCCGATCTCCAGCCACAACACGGGGGCGAGGGTTTTGCCGACGCCGGGCAGGGTTTGGAGCAGCTGGATCTCCGGAGTGGTTCTGAGCATGCGGTCGATATGCTGTTCGAGCGGCAGGAGCTTGACGCTGAGTTGATCGATGCATTCGAGTTCGAGCGCCACCATGCGCGCGGTCTGGGGCGGCAGGTCGGGCAGTGTCTCGGCGATGTAGGCGCGGCCTTTGACGCCGAAGATGTCGGTGATGCTGTCGGTGTGCAGGCCGTAGCGGTCGATGGCGGAGTGGATGCGATGCTTGAGCGCGGTGCGCAGATCGCGCAGTGCCATGCGGGTGCGCAGCAGTTCGCGCTGGTCGCGCAGCTCGCCGGGCGGGATCCAGCTCTCCGGCAGCGTGCCGCAGCGCAGCAGGATGGCCAGGCCCTTGGCGTCGAGCGCGTCGGTCTTGTGCGTCTTGCCCATGCGCTTTTTGGCTTCCAGGGCGTTGGCCAGGTGCGGACGATGACCGGCCTGCTCCATCAGATCGACGATCCAGTACCAGTGGCCGGTCGATTCCAGGGCGATCTCGGTGCCGGCAGGCAGGGCGTCGAGATAGCGGCGGTAGGCCGCCACGTTGTGCTCAATGCGCACCGGCTTCGATGCGCGTCCGCGCTCGTCAACGGCGACGAATACCGAGTAGTGCTTGTGTGCGTCCCTGAGCAGAGGTCAGGGTGTCTCAATTGCCTGAAGGTGAGTCGATTAAGAAGTGATCAGGATTCGAGGCAAAACTCGAGAAGACCTGGCGGGGGCCGCTTAAAGAGCGGAGTGGGGATTGGATGCTGTGTTGCCCGGGCCGGAAGGATAAAGCTGATCTCGAACTCGCTGCTCTCGGGCAAAACCATGCCGGCGCAAAGGGCAAGGATGCAGCGGTGAATGGCCTGAGCTATGTCTTCCGAGTGCTTCACTAAAAAGAAGAAGAGAAACGTCAACAAACACAGAATCAGCGCTCGGCTGAGACTTTCGCAGAATAGCGTTCGGTCAACCAGAGATCCACCAAGGAAGAACTTGCCCTCAATACCCGATCGCCCACGCATCGAGCATCCTGCGGACCTCGTACATTCCGATCACACCGGCATGGATCATGTAGTCGACGGGAACCGCCCCGGCAAACGGGAGGCCGTCGTTCGGATGCGTGATCCAGTAATCTCCGGCGTCTCCGAGGTAGGTGTGCAATGCCTTGTATAT
>JAJZVZ010000007.1 GCA_021846945.1 Acidobacteriota bacterium
CGCTTCGATTACAGCAGACGGAAGCCTTCTCGTTTATCCCTCAAGCTTCTTGACCACCAGCTCATTCAGAAGTGCGGGATTTGCCTGCCCCTTGGTGGCTCGCATCACTTGCCCTACAAAGAAGCCCGCCAGCGTCTTCTTGCCGGCGCGATATTGTTCCACCTGCCTGGGATTGGCGGCGATCACTTCGTCGATCAGCTTCTCGATCGCGCCAGAGTCGGTAATCTGCTGCGGCTTTTCGCGCTCGTAGACGGCAGGGAAGTCCTCGCCCTTTTCAAAGCATACGTCGAAGAGCTGCTTCATCTGCTTGGAACTGATTTTGCTCTCGTCAAGCAGATCGGCAGCCAGCACAATGCCGGCCATCGAAACCGGTGACTGCTCCTGATCGAGGCCCAGCGCCTTCAATCGCCCGCCCACCTCGCTCAGCAGCACGTTGGCCACGCGCCGCGGATTCCGCGCCGTCTTCGCCACCGCCTCAAAGCGGTCAGCAAACTCGCGCGCCGCGGTGAGCGTATGTGCGTCCTGCGTGCTCAGATCATATTCGGCGATCATCCGTGCCCGGCGCGGCTCCGGCATTTCAGGCAGGCGCTTCCTCATCTGCTCCAGAAACTCCGGCGAAACGATCAGAGGCGGCAGGTCCGGCTCGGGGAAATAGCGGTAATCATGCGCCTGCTCCTTCGAGCGCATCGAATACGTGCGACCCTCGTTCGAGTTCCACAGCCGCGTCTCCTGCAGGACGCGCCCGCCGCTCTCGATCACCTCCACCTGGCGCTCGATCTCGTACTCCAGCGCCGCGCGGATAAATTTAAAGCTGTTCACGTTCTTCACTTCCGCTTTGGTGCCGAATTTTTCCTGGCCCCGGGGGCGGACGCTTACGTTGGCGTCACAACGAAGCGAACCCTCCTCCATATTGCAGTCGGAGATGCCGGTGTAGAGCAGGATCTCCTTGAGCCGGGTAAGGTATTCAAAGGCTTCGTCGGGCGTGCGGATGTCGGGCTCGGAGACGATTTCGACAAGCGGCGTGCCGCAGCGATTCAGGTCGAGATAGGTCCGCGTGGCGGAGTCGGAGAAGCCGTCGTGCAGGCTCTTGCCGGCGTCTTCCTCCATGTGCAGCCGGGTGATGCCGATGCGCTTTGTACCGCCGTCCGCCGTGGGCACTTCGATCCAGCCATGCTCGGCCAGCGGCTTGTCGTACTGCGAAATCTGGTAGCCCTTGGGCAGGTCGGGATAGAAGTAGTTTTTGCGCGCGAAGATGGAGCGTTCGCGCACCTCGCAGTTCAGCGCCAGCGAGGCCATGGTGGCGAACTCGACTGCTTTGGCGTTGAGCACAGGCAGCGCACCGGGCAGCCCCAGGCACACCGGGCAGATGTTCGTGTTCGGCGCAGAGCCAAACCGGTTGGCGCAACCGCAAAACGCCTTGGAGGCGGTGAGCAGTTGCACGTGCACTTCAAGTCCGATCACGGGCTCGTATTTGGCCAGAACTTCAGGGGACAGCGCGGCTGCGGGCATATAGGAATTTTAGCGCGCGGTGCTGCACCCCAATTGTCAGCCGGCAGAGCTGTTCTCCTCACGGTCCAGGCGGCCCTATTGAAAGCGGTACAGCGAAATCTTCTCGATCTTGATGCCACCACGCGAGTCAAAACGCCAGGCCTTGCCCTGGTCGTTTTCGTCGCCATTGAGACGGCGGGCAGGGATCCATTTGCCATCTTTGAAGACACCTTCATCGATGGCGGCAATGCCAACCTTGGGCCCGCTCTCGGGGCGCTGCGTGAAGGTGACGCGGAAGCCCTTGCCCACGCCCAGAAACTCATCCTTGCCGATGGCCATGATCATGCCAAAGCCGCTTGCAGCGCGGTTGCCGAAGATCTCATCGCGCGTGACGTGGAGCGTGTAGCCGTTCATCGTGAAATCCACGTCAGAGCCGAGCACAAAGCCGTGCACGTTGCCCGCGCTCTGGTGCTCGAGCAGCAGAGGCATGACGCTTTCAATGGCGTGGTAGCTCTCCCCCAGCGGATCCGTCGCGCTGGCCTCGGACTCAATAGCGAAGGGCGAAAAACCGAATCCGGCCTCTTCGCCCAGCGCATAGAACACATTTGCCGCTCCCGCTTCGAGGCCTCGCGTCTCCGGCATGTAGAGCGGATTGCCGGCGCGATGGTAGCGGCGGCACCACTCCTCAAAGTTGGTTGCATACAGGTCGGGCGAGTAGAAGTCGAGCGACGATCCCGCTGCCTTCCACACATCGACAACCCACGGCTCCGGGCATCCGCTCGGGAACTCGCCCGGCGGCGTTGTGTCGCCCGCCAGCCAGGTATTCACATACATGGGGATGTCGTATTCAGCCTTGCCAGCTTTGGCCACGGCCTGGATGTAGCCCGCGTAATTCCACGCCATGAAGATTTCGTCGGTGCGCAGATCGTCGCCGAAGACTGCCGTCCACGTGCCTGTGGTCTTGTCGCCATGCGCATCCCAGCGCGCCCGCAGATCAGGATAAAGCTCGTTGTAGTGAGTCTTGAGGTAGGAGGTCAACTGCTCGGGCACAGCCGAGTTGAAGGCGCGGTTGGCGGCTGGGGAGTGATCGCGTGAGTCGCCCAGCACGCCGACCTCGTTCTCCACCTGCATCATCAACACGGTGTGCTGGCTTCCATCGACCTGCTTGATGTGGCGCATCAGCGCGGCAAAGGCGCGCGCGTCCGCTTCTTCGGTGGCCGTGCCAAGCGGGCTCAGAATCTCCACAGGATTGCCGTGCTCGAACACACGCGGAAAGCGTGCCACATCCGACTTGACCCACACCGGCGCATAGCTCGACATGCCGTTCTTCCACGACGCCAGCCACAGAAAGACGATGCGTTCATGCGCGGCCCGTGCCTGGTCTATCAGCCCGTCGACGAGTGCAAAGTCGAAGCTGCCTTCTTTGGGTTCGATCAGTTCCCAGCTCAGCGGCGTCACGACCGTATTCAGGCCCAGCGCTTCGAGCTTCGGCCAGATCGGCTTCATATACTCAAGGCTCGAAGAAGACGAATTGTGCAATTCGCCGGAAAGCATCAGAAAGGGCTTGCCGTCCACGATGAGTTGGGTAGCTGCGCCCCGCTTTTCCAGATGAGGCGGCTGAGTCTGCTGCGCGGAGAGAACCCCGGCTTCAATCCCGGTCAGGAAGATCAGAATAGGCAACGCAAAGCGTCGGATTTTCATGGCGACAGGAGTCTACCATAGAAAATCCTTCCCCGCAGTTCTACGCGTGACTGAACTCGTACGTCCAACTGCCCTTCGCCACTCGCTGCCTTGAATTAAGCAGAATGCGGCAGACCGAGTCTCCCCACTCCGCATGCAGGTGCGCATCGGAGATATGACGCTTTTCAATGACCGCCTCTAACTCGGCGGCATTGAACCGGAGCGATGTCGGATCAGATTCCGCGCCGGCGAAGGTCATCGTGATCGCTCCATCGCCATTCATCGACGCCAGCCGCGAGGTCATAATCGACAGGCTCACGGGCACGTCACGCTCCAGTTCGAAGTTCTCCTGAATGACGACTTTGCCATGCAGGCGATCCAGCGTAACCGTACGTATCCATGACTTGACTCCCGCTTTCTGCGGATAAGTTGCGGCCAGGTTAAAGGAGTACATTGCGCGCTCGTCGTTGCTCGCGTATTTGCGATCGGTAGCGCGGTACTCGGCGCCATTCTGCTGCATCACGCCGCCGATCGTCGGCAGGTTGTGATAGGCCGATTGCATGGTCCAGATCGAGTAGCGATCTGCGCTGAATGTCTTGGCGTTGTAAGTGCCCACGCCCACGTCAATCGTCACCGGGCGGCCATTCCGGTAAATGATGAAGCTACCGGTATCGTTGTGGCTATGACTCCGGCCGTTGTTTGCCGCCAGCACTGCTACGTACATGCCATCGGTGGTTCCGGCCTTTTCGCGTGCCGTCATCAGGCCCAGGTCGGGATACCACGCATCGCGAATCAGAACATCTTCCTGGTGCGCGCCGCGAATCTCGCTGGCCTGGAGGACTGCCGGGATGGAACGCGACAGAAACGTCAGGCCCGCGTTCACCGCGCGGGTCAGCGCCTCGCCGGTTGCCGTCCAGCCCTCTTTGGCTGCCAGCCATGCGCCGAACGCCTGCAGTTGATCATCGCGGACGGCCCTGCCATAGCGGTAGAGCAGGTCGCCGTCCGGACCCGCCTTCACATCCGCGTCGCCATAGTTGATGTAGTCTTCGCCGGCGATGTGCGCGGCGAGAATGTATCGCCCCATGGCGTCAATGAATGGATTCGCGAAGATCTTGGTCGAGCTGCCTGTGGCCAACTCCAGAAACGTGATGCACTCGAAGAGGCACATCGGAGAGACGGTGAAGTATCGCGGGCCTTCTTCTTCGCCCGCGTCCGGCGAGTATTGATTCAGATATTGATCGATGCTTCGCGTAATGCGCACCATCTCCTGCAAACGCAGCTTGGGATCTTCCTCCAGCAGCAGATTGGCGACCAGCAGGTTAGAGTTGATCCACGGATTCCAGTTGTTCAGCTTACGTCCCGAGCCGTCCAGCCCCATCCACCAGAAGTCGTTGCGCTGGCGCGCCGGCGTGAGGATGCGCCGCTCGGCTTCAACCACAATGCGCTTGTTGATGAGCGGCGAAATGCCGTCGAGCTGCTCGCCGAGCAGATAGCGTGTCCAGGCCAGGTTCTCCACTGTGACTGCCGCAAAGAGATCGACGATTGGATCGGTCACATCGGGCAGCCCCACGCCGGCATGCTGCATGTACATGTGGGCTGAATCGCCCCAGAAGGATTCTTCGCAGATCGCCCAGATGCCGTTGGTAATGTCGTCGAGGAAGCGCCCTTTGTTCTCCATGCACTCCGCCAGAACCATGCGCCCCAACTGTCCGCGTCTGCCGAAGCTGGCGTTTTCGTAGATGGATTGATTGCCGTTGCGCTTGAAGTTCAGAAACATGGTGGCCGGTAACTGGGCCCAGCCTGCCTTTTGGTCGGCCTCTGCCTTTGCGATGAATGCCGCGCGGATGTCCGCGGGAACCGCCTCCCAGGGAGCGCGATCGCTGCACTTCGGGTATGGATGCCACTCGTTCGCACTTAGAAGCTTGCTCTGCAAAAAGGATTCCGGGTAAGTGGTAGTGAAAAGGTTATGCGGAGCCACCAGTTTCGGCTCATTTTGTCCACCGTCAGGCACCGCTCCCATGGAACGAAGTAGATTGCGCTGGCCTGCCAGTGCGATGCTACCCGCGATAAAATTTCGGCGATTCATGAAAACGTCCTTTCTTCCCGGCAGAATTGTTTCTGCATAACGTTTTGTTATGCTTCTCGCTTGTGCTACGCACGACTGAATTCGTAGGACCACTTACCTTTCACTACCGGTGCCCTGGTGTTCAGCCGGATTCTATAGATGTTCTCTCCCCAATCCTCCCGCAGGCGGTTATCGGTAAGCGCGATCGTCTCCACCGCGGGATGAAAATCCACCGCGCTATATCGAAGCAAACATGGCTTAGCTTCTCCCTTGGATAGTTTCAGAGTGATGTGCCCAATCGGATTGATCGCTGCTATGCGGGGAGTCATAACCGTAAGGCTCACCGGAACGGCGCGCTCCAGCTCGAAGTTTTCTTCCACGGTAATCTTGTCCTGCTGGCGATCGAGCGTTACCGTGCGTGCCCACGACTTGACGCCAGCCTCCTTCGGATATGCGGCGGCAATATTGAAGGAGTAGCTGGCGCGATCGTCATTGCTTTCGTGTTTGCGGTTCGTCGCCCGGTATTGAGGGCCCGCATGTTGCATCACGCCACCAATGGTGGGCAGGTTGTGGTAAGCGGACTGCATGGTCCAGATCTTGTAGCGATTGGGTCCCGCATTTTTGGCAGTGTAAGCCTCCGCTCCCACGTCGATCGCCACTGGCTGGCCATCCTGGTAAATGATGTAGCTGCCAGTGTCGTTGTGGTTATGAACGCGGCCGTTGTAGGCGGCCAACACGGCAAAATACATCCCTTCCGAAGAGCCAGCCTTTACCCGTGCTGTTACCAATCCGAGGTCGGGATACCAGGAGTCGCGGAGGAGCACATCTTCACGCCGCGCATGGCGAATCTCATTGGCATCAAGCACGTCTGGCAAGGCCCGGGACATGCTGGGCATGTTGTTGTTCAGTGATTTGGTTAGCCCTTCTCCCATTGCGGTCCAGCCCGCCCTGGCGGCGCACCAGGCGCCGAAGGCCTGCAACTGTTCATCGTGCACGGCTTTGCCGAACCGGTAGAGCAGAGCACCGTCCGGGGCCGCATGGACGTGGGCATCGCCAAAGTTGGTGTAGTCGCCTCCGGCGATATGAGCATGCAGGATATATCGACCCATAGCGTCGATAAACGGATTGGCGAGGATGTTTGCTGAATTGCCGGTGGCTGCTTCGATCATGCTCACGCATTCGAAGTAGGCCATGGGCGATTCGCTGAAGTACCCCGGTCCTTCTTCCTCTCCTGCATCCGGCCAGTAGCTGTTCAGATAAGCATCCAGGCTTCTGGCAATTCTGGACACTTCATGAACTCGAAGTTTCGGGTCTTCTTCAAGGATAAGATTGGCCACCAGAAGGTTTGAATTGATCCACGGATTCCAGTTGGGCAGCCGGTTCGGTCGCTTGCTGTCATCCAATCCCATCCACCAAAAGTCATTACGATCGCGAGCAGGCTTAAGAATGCGTCGCTCCGTTTCCAGCGTGATGCGCTTTCCGATCAGCGGCGAAATCTTGTCCAGTTGAGGCCCAAGCAGATACTTGGTCCATGCCAACAACTGGGCCGTCGCGGCGCCAAACAATTCAATAATCGGTTCGGTCACATCAGGCAATCCGATGCCGGCGCGCTGCATGCTCAGGTGAGCCGGAACTCCCCAGAAGCTCTCTTCGCAGATCAGCCAGACACCGTTCATGATGTCATCCATGAAGCGCCCTTTACCCTCCATGCACTCGGCCAAAACCAGATGCAACACCTTGGCGCGGCGCCGGAAGGTGTCCGTTTGATAGTGGGTTCGATTGCCGTTTCGCTTGAATTCCATGAACGTTGTCGCCAGAAACGCGGTCCATCCCGTCTTTTGGTCATCTTCCGCCTTTTCGACACATGCTCCCACGATGTCCGCTGGTACAGACTCCCAGGTTGCACGCTCGCTCCACTTCGGGTAGGGATGCCATTCAGTCGTAGAAACAAGGTTGCTGGCCAGGAATGATTCAGAATATGTCGAACTTAGGAGATTCTGCGGAGGCCAGCCTGGACGAACGACTTGTCCGCCGAGCGACAATGCCCCCATGCTATGAGCAAGCTGATGCTGTCCTGCCAGTGCGATGCTGCCCGCGACAAAATTCCGGCGATCCATGATTCTCTCCTATCATTGAGTTGGCCCGCAGCTTTAGTACGCCGGTCCGGTCCGTTCGATTCGGTGCGTTTGGCGACGCGGGCTCTATTTAGGATTCTTTCCGGACTTGTTGCGGCCGGTCTTCTGCACCAGAGCCGGCAGCGTTCCGCGCGGAAAGGCGGTTGACTGGCGCACCACCAGCCGAGTCGGAATTGGCCACTCCTTCTGCGTGGCTTTGCGATGGTCCGTCTCGACGCCGGCGCGGAGCGCTTCCACGGCCGCATCAGCCAGATCCCTGCACGACATCTGCACGGTGGTCAGCGGCGGCAGCATAAACTGCGCCAGGTGAATGTCGTCGAACCCGACCACTGAAATCTCCTGTGGCACACTGTGGGTGGTTCTGTAGAGCCCATGAAGCACGCCGATGGCGGTCATATCGTTTGAGCACAAAACCGCGGTGGGCAATTCCGGCAGCGCAAGCATGCGCTCCATGGCCGCAATGCCGCCCTCCATGGTGTGCGTACCGGTTACGATGAACCCTGCGGGTGCGGTCAGTCCCAGTTCCTTCATCGACTTCACAAAGGCATCGCGCCGCGCCACCGCCGAGCGCAGATGCAGCGGACCGGTGATAAACGCCATGCTGCGGTGGCCGAGCGCGGCCAGATGCTGCACCGCCTGCCGGATTCCCTCCTCGTAATTCACTTTGAGGATGCGGATATTCGGCAGGTCGGGTCCGGCGTCCACAAACACCAGCGGGAACTCGCTCTCGACAAGCCTTTGCACAAGCTCTTCCTCGATGCCGAAGGTCATGACGGCGACACCATCCACGTTGCGCTGCAGCATGCGCCGGACAAGCAACTCGGTGCGGGCCGGGTCATAGTTCGTCGAGCCGATCATCACTTCGTAGCCCTGCGCCACGGCCAGGTTTTCAAATTCCTGCACCAGTTCCGGGAAAAACGGATTCGTGATCTCCGAGACGATCAGGCCCAGAATGCGGCTGCGGCCTGAAACCAGCGCGCGCGCCTGTGTATTGGGCAGGTAGCCGATCTCGTCGACGGCCTTCCATACGCGCTTGGCCAATTCGGGATCGACGCTGGAAATGCGGTTGACCACGCGCGAAACGGTGGCGATGGAGACACGGGCGCGCTTGGCCACGTCGCGAATGCTGGCCGCTGCGCGCTTCCGCTTTGAAGATTGATTCCTGGGGGTTCTCATGGACAAAAGGATTGTACGCTTTCCGGGTGTTTCTCAGGTATAAGTTCCCGCGGAAGAACATGGCTGCGGCACGAAAATCAGAGCAAGCATCGCATAGCCGGCAATGATCAGCAGAGTTCTCATGCCAGAAAACGCTGTATTCAGGAAAGCGCTTTCCACGGGCAGTTGGATATCTTCCGCAGAAGCGCGCTTCAATCCCGTTGCGCGGACCCGCCTCGTTCTTTACGGATGATTCTGCCCGCCGGCCACCACTTCAAGGCCATGCCGCAGCAGATCTGTTATAGACGCGAGGCTCTCTTCAGCGCCACGCTTGCTGCCGGGCAGATTCACAATGAGCGTGCTGCCTCTGAGCCCGGCCACACCGCGCGAGAGCCACGCGAATGGATTGCGTGCCGCGCCGTTCGCGCGCATGGCTTCAGCCAATCCCGGAGCTTCGCGGTCGATTACGCGGCGCGTCGCCTCCGGCGTGCGGTCGCGGGGCGCAAGCCCGGTGCCGCCAACGGTGAGCACGAGCGCCGCGCCCTGGTTGCCAAGCTCTTCCAGTTTGGCCGCGATGGCATCCTCGTCGTCCGGCAGCAGGCCGGTCCACACCTGCGCCCCGGGCCAATGATGCTTGAGCAGCGCGGCTACGGCCGGACCCGCAGTGTCGGTCATCAGGCCCTGCGAGCACCGGTCAGATATGGTTAAAACGGCGAGCAGCATGAGGCGATTCCTGATTCTATTCCCCAGGCAGCATTTTAATCGTGTGCAGCCATGTCTCCACCAGCAGCGGCCAGTGGGTGATGGGCAGATCTGTGGGGCGCAGGCCGTAGCCATGCCCGCCCTGCGTATACACATGCAACTCGGCCGGGACTTTGGCTTTCTTCAATTGGAGAAAGTAGACCACGGCGTTCTCGACGTGCACCGGATCGTCCTCGGCCTGCAGCAGGAATGTGGGCGGCGTGTTGGCGGTCGGCTGAATGGCGGGGTTGGGCGCAAAGTCCTGATCGGCGAGCGCCAGGTAGCCGGGATAGATGACCACGGAAAAGTCAGGCCGGCAGCTTAACTTGTCGGCCGCGTCCAGCGGATCGTAGAGCCGGTGCTCATAAAGATTGCTGATCGCGGCGGAGAGGTGGCCGCCCGCCGAGAAGCCCAGCACGCCGATCCGGTTTGGATCGATGTGCCACTCAGCCGCGTGCAGCCGCACCAGGCCCATCGCGCGCTGCGCATCCTGCAGCGCTGCCGCGGACTTCGGGTAAGGCCCGGTATCGGGGACGCGGTACTTGAGCAAGATGCAAGTAATGCCCTTCGATGTGAGCCAGTCGCACACCTCTGTGCCTTCCAGGTCGATGGCCAGGATCTTGTATCCGCCGCCGGGGAAGACCACCACTGCGACGCCAGTGTTATTACCCTTGGGCTTATAGAGCGTAAGCGTTGGCCTGGATACATTCCCGAGGCGATACACCGGCTTTCCAGCGACAAGATGATCTTTGGTCGTGGTCGTATTCTCCTCGGGCGGCATGTTGGCGGGTTCGCCAGGCGCTGCGCCCGGCCAGATGGGCATGGTCAGATGACCGGGAGACGGTGGCCAGCCCGACGGCTGCGCCCAAAGGCATAGAGATGCGGATATAGCCGCGGCCGCGGACAGTACAAGAAGCGCATTTGGCTTCATCTTTGAAACCTCCCCTCGAAAGAACTTCGCAGCGATGATTGCAGCCGCGGCGGCAACGGCGCAAATCACTATTACGAATTCGCATCGCCTCCGCGGCTTTCTGTTCAAGCGGACTTCACATGAATGCGCAGCGTGTCGTTGCGCGGTGTGACGCCCACGTTGGCGTCCATCCACTTCTCCTCGGTAATACCCGCGTCGTTGCCGCCTTTGGTTGTTCTTTCCGGGGCCGGGCGGCGCCAGACCGCCGCTTGCCGGGAAGTCGCAGTTGACGACGTTGACCTGCAAAGAATTGCAGCCGCAGTAACACGCTGCGTTCTTGGGTAGTGCGGAACCACACTGAAATTGCGCAAAAAGAACACCGGCTGCCCAGGCGGCCGGTGGCGATATTTACGGAAAGTGGAGTGTTATTGTGCCTGGGTCACTGGCGGGCGCGGCGCGGGCTGAGCCTGAGGCGACGTGGCAGGCTTGGGTTTTCCGCTTTCCTGCTTCCGCGTCGGTGCCAGAATCGCATGCAGGATCGTACCTTCCATGCGCGGCATGAACTCAACCGTCCCGGCATCGCCGATGTCCTGAATGAGCCGGTTGATGATGTTGTAGCCCAGCTCGCGATGCGCCATCTGGCGGCCGCGGAAGCGCAGGCTTGCCTTGACCTTATCGCCTTCATTCAGGAAGCGCACTGCCTGGTTCTTCTTGGTCTGGTAGTCGTGCTCATCCACGGTCACGGAGAATTTGACCTCCTTGATCGTGATGACCTTTTGCTTCTTCCGGGCGGCGCGCTCGCTCTTCTCCTTTTCATAAAGGTAGCGGCCGTAATCCTGGATGCGGCAGACCGGAGGGATGGCGTTGGGCGAAACTTCCACCAGGTCAAGCCCACGCTCGCGGGCAATCTTCAACGCCTCAAAGGGCGGAAGAATGCCGAGCTGCTCCCCGTTTTCGTCGATCACACGAACTTCGCGCGCGCGAATCCGGTCGTTGATGCGGATAAAAGACTTTGTCGAACGTTTATCGAATGCGATGATGCTCCTCCATCTATCTTCTGCGCCCGCCACCGGGGAGTTCCCCGACCGCCACGGGCCCACGAACTGACCCTGAGTATAGCATTGGCCCGGCTTTGCGGGACAAAGGACTTAGCCGGGACATCGACCTGTTATTCGGCGGCATTTAGTCAATTTATGGGCCGTGATAATCTATATAGGTAGAAGATCAGGTAGAAAGATACCATGCCTCTCAGTATTAAATCCCCCGAGGCTGACCGTCTCGCCCGCGAACTCGCTGCCACCACCGGGGAGTCCATCACGGTTGCGGTTACCACTGCCATCCGCGAGCGCCTGGCACACGAGCAGCTAAAGCGGCAAGATAAGGCTGGATTGTTGGCTGACATTCGAGCTATTGCCGATCATTGCGCTGCTTTGCCTGTGCTGGATACTCGCAGCGAAGATGAGATTCTTGGTTACGACGAAGGCGGAATTCCCTCGTGATTGTCGATACTTCGGCTTTAGTTGCGATCCTCTTCAACGAGCCCGAAGGGCGTCGCATAGTCGTGTCCATCGCAGACTGCGTTGAATGCAAGATGTCAGCGGCGAGCTTTCTTGAGGCATCGATGATTCTTTTGGCTCGCAAGGGCAAGGAGGGAGTTAGGGATCTCGATCTGCTGATGGCCCGGTTCCGGATCAGGCTCGCTCCTTTCACAGAGTCGCAGGCGCTCCTGGCACGCAAGGCATTTGAACGCTACGGCAAAGGCCACCACCCCGCCAAACTCAACTTAGGCGACTGCATTGCCTACGCTTTGGCCAGAGAGACGGGCGAAGAGTTGCTGTTCAAGGGAACCGATTTCGGCCTCACGGACATTACGCCCGCGCAATATTGATCGCCGGTTGGGCAGCCTTCAAGCATCCCTTCTTCATTTAGCCTCTTCGCGCGCACCCGCACCATTCGGTTGACTTCAAAGCAGCCCACGATCTTGACAGGCAGAAAATTCTCCGTCAGAGCGGCGGTGCGTTCCTGGCCCGCCAGTTCCGGCGGCGTGTGCAGCGTGATGGCGTCCAACTCGCAGCCCACGAACCGTTCGCGATGGGCTAGGCTTTTCTCCGCCGCGAGTGCGCGCAGCGTAGCCATGCGCTCTTCCGCCACTTGTGGCGGCACGGGCGACTCGGCGTGCAGCGCCTGGCCGCGCGTGCCCGGCCGCGGCGAAAACGGGAAGAGGTGCAGATAGCCGAAGGGCAGCGCCCGCACCATCTCCAGTGTCTCTTCGAACTCGCTGTCGGTCTCGCCGGGAAAGCCCACCATGATGTCCGCGCCCACGGTCAGCTCCGGGCCGGCCGCACGAACCAGCGCGGCGACTTTTTCGGCATAATGCCAGGGTCGGTAGCGCCGGTGCATGCGCCGCAGCACGGCATCCGAACCCGACTGCAGCGGCAGATGCGCATGGCGCGCCAGCCTTCTACCGCCGAACTCCGCCATCAGCGCGAGCAATTGCTCATCCCAGTCCATGGGCTCTATGGAGCTCAGCCGCAGGCGGGGCAGGGAGGTTTTCGCGAAGATCGTCCGCGCCAGCCAGGCCAGCGTTGGCCGGTCGACGGCGTCCGAGGGCGGCAGATCGCGCCCCCAGCGTCCCAGGTTGATGCCCGAAAGCACCAACTCATTGCCGCCGGCGGCCACAAATCCCTCCACCTGGCGCAGGATGCTTGCCGCGGGAAGGCTCCTCGATGCGCCGCGTGTCCAGGGGATCACGCAAAACGTGCAGCGGTTCCCGCACCCCTCCTGAATCTTCAGGTTGGGCCGGGTCAGCGTTCCCGGCGTAAGCTGGGCTTCTTCCAGAAACGAGTGCGCAAAGCGGTCGTCCACCCACACCGGCGTCTTCGTCCGGCCAGTCATGAGCGACGCCACGCTTACCAGTTGCGCAGATTGGCCGGTTCCCGCGCCGGAACGGTCCGCGGTCAGCCCCAGGACAATCTCCGGCGCCAGCGCCTTATGGCTGTTGCCTACCACGGCGGCCACGCCGGCCAGCCCGGCCAGTTCCTCGGGCGCGCGCTGCGCATAGCAGCCGGTTACTATGATGCGCGCTTCCGGATTCAGCCGGTGTGCGCGGCGGATGAACGCCCGCGCCGCCCGGTCTGCCTCCGCGGTCACGCTGCAGGTGTTGACGATGACCACATCGGCTGCCGCGGGCTCGCGCTCGTCGAGCCCGGCTGCGCGCAAGCGCCCGCTGACCGCCTCGCCATCGGCGCGCGCCGCCCTGCAGCCAAAGTGCTCCACGTGAAATCCAGGCATCGTACCTTCAGTGTAGATTGGCGGCGCAGGCGGTGGATTGGGCGGACGGAATGGCTGAGCCGGTAAGTGGTATGACCACATAACGGGACTCGGGGAACCGTCTCTTCGCTATACTGATTTAAGATCAAGAGCCGGCATTCATTTGCCGGCCTCCTGCCTCACCCAATGCAAGATTCCGCCGCAGCCAGCGTGCTCGATTCTTCGCCCGTAGACCGCCAAAGCGCGCGTCATATCCTGAGTTTTGTTTACTTTACCTTCATTTGTTACCTTTCCATCGGCTTCCCGCTCGCAGTCCTGCCGGAGTACGTGCATCTGCGCATGGGCTATAGCGCCATGCTGGCCGGTCTGGTCATCAGCATTCAGTACATCGCCACGCTCGCCAGCCGCCCTTGGGCCGGCCGCATCAGTGACCACGTGGGCGCCAAAGTTGCGGTTCTGGGAGGCATGGGAGCCTGCACTGCCAGCGGCGCCATGCTTATTTTTGCTGCGGCCCTGCATGCTGTCCATTGGCTTAGCTTTTCCGTGCTGATCGTGAGCCGCCTGCTGCTGGGCGTGGGCGAAAGCCTCGGCGCTACGGGATCGACGCTGTGGGGCATCACCAGCGCCGGCCCGCAAAGCATAGCACGGGTTATCGGCTATAACGGGATCAGCACTTACGGCGGCATGGCCATCGGCGCGCCTCTGGGTGTAATTCTCGATCAGCGGTGGGGCCTGTCTGCGATCGGCTTTATCACTATCCTGATCTGCGCTTTCAGCTTCTTTCTGGCGTTTCGCAAAGACCCTGTGCCGGTTGTTCCCGGCGAGCATCTTCCTTTCGCCCATGTGCTGGGCCGGGTCACCCCGCACGGCATGGGTCTGGCGATGGGCGGCATGGGCTATAGTGTCCTCGCTACCTTCGTAACCCTCTTTTACGCGAGCCGCCACTGGAACGGCGCCGCCCTCTGCCTCTCCGCCTTTGGCGTTGGTTTCATTCTGGCGCGGATTTTCTGTATCCGCCTGATCGACGTTTATGGCGGTTATCCGATGGCTATCGTCACGCTGGTGATTGAAGCCGTCGGTATGACTCTGCTCTGGCTTGCCTTCTCGCCGTGGATGGCCCTTGTGGGCGCGGCCGTGGATGGCTTCGGCCTGTCGCTCGTCTTTCCCGCTATTGGTGTCGAGGCCGTCAAGCGCGTTCCGGAATACAATCGCGGCACTGCCCTTGGCGTTTACACCGCCTTTGCCGACGTTTCGTTCTTCCTCACCGGCCCTATAGCCGGCGCCATCATCGGAGTCTATGGCTACGCCAGCGCGTTCCTTTTCGCCGTCATCAGCATCCTCAGCGCGCTGGGTATCGTCATGGTCCTGCGGCAGCTTCAAAGAGATTGACCGATTCCAATTCGCCCTATCTGGCGTTGTACTCGGCGTCCGTCACGTGCTCCATCCAAACTGCGTCCACGCCCCGCGCATCCGACTCATAGAGAGCAAGGTGCACCATGGTGTTGGCGGGGCCGGCGCCGTGCCAGTGGCGCTCGCCGGGCGCGATCACCACCGTGTCGCCGGGATGAATCTCGCGCGGCGGTTCCCCCGTAGTTTGCACAAGTCCCTCACCGGAGAGCACATGCAGAACCTGTCCCGCAGGATGCGTGTGCCAGGCCGTGCGCGCTCCCGGCGGAAAGCTCACCCGCATGAGCCGCACGCGCGAAGAGTCCACGCCCCTGAAAATCTCGTCGATCCAGACATCTCCCGTAAACCAGTCCGCCGGTCCCTTCCGGCTCGCGCGTTCATTGCCGTTTGCAATCTTCATGTGCATTCCTCCGCATGGAATCTCCGCTTCGAATGTTAGACCTTGTTCTCGGTGGTTTCATCCCCTATTTTCTCCAGACGCACAACGGCCACCCCGAGGGGTGGCCGTTGTGTACGAGTTTGACTTCGTGAAGATCGCCTTACCGTTCGCCCTTGCGCCAGTTGATCAGGTCGCCCAGAGTCGTGGTCGAGCTTGAGACCGGATGCTTGTGGCTCTCGGCCTTGTAGCTCTCCACCTGTGCCCGGCTGGCCTCGTGGCCCACCGCGCGCAGGCTCAAGCCCACCTTCTTCTCTTCCACGTTGATCTTGATGATCTTGAAGTCGTGCTCGAGGCCCTGCTCCAGCTTGGCGTGTCCTTCGCCGTCCTCACCCGCTTCGGAGATGTGGCACAGGCCCTCAACCCCCTCGGCGATCTCGACGAATGCGCCAAACTGCGCCGTCCGCAGGATCTTGCCATGCACCACATCGCCCACCCGGTGCGTGGCAAAGAAGCTCTCCCACACGTCGGGCTGCAACTGCTTGATGCCCAGGCTCAGGCGACGGTTCTGCGGCTCGACGCCAAGAACGACGGCCTTGACTTTTTCGCCCTTTTTTACGACTTCGGATGGATGCTTGACGCGCTTGGTCCAGCTCAGGTTTGATACGTGCACCAGACCATCGATGCCGTCTTCAATCTCCACAAAGGCGCCGAAGTCGGTCAGGTTGCGCACGCGGCCCTCGACCACGGCGCCAGTGGGATAGCGCTCGCTCAGGTTCTCCCATGGGTTCTCCATGAGCTGCTTCATTCCCAGCGAGATACGGCGATCGGCCGGATTCACGCTGAGCACTACGGTCTCAACCTCATCGCCCGGTTTCACCAGCTTGGACGGGTGCTTGAGCCGCTTCGACCAGGTCATCTCCGACAGGTGAACCAATCCCTCGATGCCCTGTTCCAGCTCCACGAAGGCACCATAGTCGGTGACCGAAAGAACCCGGCCGCGCACATGCGCGCCCACCGGATAGCGCTCGGCGGCATCCAGCCAGGGGTCAGGCGTCAACTGCTTGAAGCCCAGGGACACTCGCTGCTTGTCCTTGTCAAATTTGAGCACCTTCACCTGAATCTCGTCGCCCACGTTCACCAGGTCGCGGGGATGCGTCAGCCGTCCCCAGCTCATGTCGGTGATGTGCAGCAGGCCGTCGATGCCGCCCAGGTCAACAAACGCGCCGTAGTCGGTCAGGTTCTTTACAGT
The DNA here is from genome assembly GCA_021846945.1 of Acidobacteriota bacterium. Taxonomy (GTDB): domain Bacteria; phylum Acidobacteriota; class Terriglobia; order Terriglobales; family Acidobacteriaceae; genus Telmatobacter. Next base: position 16,480 of record JAJZVZ010000007.1, read on the forward strand.
GCCCGTCAGCACCGCGTTCTCGCCGAGGTGCTCGAGGGTGGCCGACCGCTTCGAGTTCTGCTCTTCCTCAAGAAGCTCTTTACGGCTGACGACGACATTGCCGCGCTTCTTATTCAGCTTGATGACCCTGACCTGAATCTGCTGGCCCAGGTAGCCGTCCAGATTGCGCACCGGACGGATCTCAAGCTGCGAGCCGGGCAAAAATGCCTTCAGCCCGATATCCACGGTCAGCCCACCCTTGACGCGGCTCACCACCGTCCCCGTGATGGGGCTCTTATCAGCCGCAGCCCTTTCGATCGTGTCCCACACGCGCAGCCGCTGAGCCCGCTCGTAGCTCACCAGGTAGCCGCCCTCCGGCTCTTCCCGCTCAATGACTACGTCAATCGGCTCGCCCGGCTGGAACTTGACCGCGCCGGTGTGGTCGACAACCTGCTCCAAAGGCACCAGGCCCTCAGACTTCAGCCCCACATCCACCACAAGGTGCTTGTCCGTCTGCTTCACCACCGTGCCGGTGATGATCTTGTCTCCGTATGCCTCGACGGCGGCTGCTTCCGCAGCCTGTTCCCGCTCAAAGGCCGCGAGCGCGGCAGAAAAATCTTCGGCGGCATCGAACCCGTGATCGGCCGCCTTTTCCTGCTCCGCGGCGGAGGCCGGCGGGGCATCTTCCATGGGGATTTCTTGTGCTTGGGGTGCGGCCTCGATTACAGGCTCGGTTGTTGGGGCATCTGCGTCCAGCGCGACAGGTTCGGCGGTTCGGGAGGTCTCGGGGGTGGACGTGGATTCGTACAACGGCTGCTCTTGCTCCGTCGCAGGCTCTAAGGTTGGGGTTTCCAATTCGGTGTTCAGGGTTATGCTCTCGGGTTCGGGATTGAGGACGTTTGCCATCACTACTTGCTCCGGAATTCCTTGCTCCCGCGGCGGATCGTGCCGGCCGCTGGGAATGGCTTCCACGCTCCGGCGCGGTGGACCACGGCAAATTGCCAGCGAGGAAACCTACAGGCCTTACTCCTGCTGTCAAAACTGCGTGACCTTACTGGCCAGCGTGTTCCAGAAAAGCACTCTCTCCGCCTCTTGCCGGCGTCAAAAACTGGGCCCATCTGCTGGAGAAACGCCACACAGGCGACGGCTTGCTGGAGAGCGGCCGCAACTCACTGCTGGAATCCGCGCAGGAAGCTACCTTGTCGAGTGTAGCAATCTCGGCTTTCCAGCGTCAATGCAAGGGATTACCTAATTGCGACGTGTTCTGCGTCACAGCCGCAAGCGTAAAAAAGGCGTAAAGAATGCGGATTCTTTCGTGTTCTGTGGCCCTCCGCCAGGCTGAATCCGGCGTTGCCGCCCGTGCCGCGATCCCGGATATGCCATCAGGCGCCGTCGCCGGAGCAACGGCTAGCTCCGCGGCCCACTATACTGGTCAGAACGGCGCAACCCTATGGATTATCTCTGGAGTCCCTGGCGCTTTGCCTACGTCACTGCCGCGGAAAATGCGGTGCGTCCCGGCGTTCCCCCCAGCCTTGATGCATGGCCCGGCGATCACTGTTGCATCTTCTGCAACCTGGTGGCTTCAGTTGACTACGCCATCGCTCACGGCATGGAGCGTGACCGTGCCGAGGCCGCAGGCGGCCTGGTCTATCGCGGCGAGCATTGCTTCATCTGCCTCAACGCCTTCCCTTACACCTCCGGCCACGTGATGGTGATGCCTTATGCTCACATGGACCGGCTTGCCGCTCTGCCAGCGCAGACGGCGCATGAGTTGATGGATCTGGCGCAACGCACCGAACAGGTTCTGGAGCGCGTCTATGCCCCGCAGGGCCTCAACTTCGGCATCAACCTTGGCAAGGCTGCTGGCGCCGGTGTCGAGAGCCATCTCCACATGCACGCCATGCCGCGCTGGACCGGCGACACCAATTTCATGACCACCGTGGCCGAAACCCGCGTCCTGCCTGAAGATTTGCCTACGACGTGGCGGAGGTTGCGCGAGGCATTTGCGAAGATGCAGGACGAGCGGCGCCAGCGGGGTTAGCCTGCGGCTTCCGGGGCATCTTCCGCTTCGGCGGCGAGAGCGAGGTTGGGAGATGGCGCCCAATCCTCGGCGGCTAGCTGCCGAGGCTCCGCGGCTAGCGTCTCCGTGATCTCAACCTCGTCGTTATCGTGTACCAGAGCTCCTAATTTGCGTGCATGGAAAAATGCTCCGCCGCGGCCTTCAATTGCGCCGACAAATTTGTTGTAATGGCCAACGGCGTTACCAAGCGCGCTGCCCATCTTGTCGAAATACTCGTGCGCGTTGACGAGCTTGTTGTAGAGGTCCCGGCCCGCCTCCTGAATGGCCTTGGCGTTCTGCGTGATCTGCGACTGCTGCCAGCCGTACGCGACCGCTTTGAGCAGCGCGATGAGCGTGGTGGGCGTGGCCATCATGACATTGCCCTGCGTGCCGAACTCGATCAGGGACGGGTCCGCTTCCAGCGCCGCGCTGAACAGTGCTTCGCTGGGTAGAAAGCAGACTACGAACTCCGGCGTGTGTTCGAACTGCTTCCAGTAAGCCTTGCTCGACAGCTCGCGAAGGTGAACCCTTACCCGTTCCGCGTGGGCTGCAAATCGCAATGCCTGCAAGGATGGCTCGGACTCATTGCCGGAGCCGAGAAAGGCATCGAGCGGTGTTTTGGCATCCACAATAATGGTGCGGCCGTTCGGCAATTGAATCGTCATATCAGGACGCAGCAGGTTGTTGTCGCCGTCGCGCGTTGAGGTCTGCTCGGCAAAAGAGCAGTACTCGACCATGCCGGCATATTCCACGCAGCGCTTGAGCTGCAACTCGCCCCAATTGCCGCGCGTCTTCGGCGCGCGCAATGCGGTGATCAGCTGCGTGGTTTCGTTCTTCAGCGATTTCAGAGATTCGGGGATTTCCCTGCCAATTCCTTCGACAAGCGTTTTGATTTCGCCATAAGCGCCGGCGCGGGTCCTTTCCATCTCCCGCGTCTGCGCATCCAGTTTCGTCAATGCTTCGTTCAGTGGATTCAGCAGATTCCTGATGGCGAGTTCCTTCGCCTCAAGAGTCTGTTTGGCGTCCTGGGTCTGGCCACCCAGTTCCTGTTTCGCAAGCGCGAGGAACGACTGTGTATTGGCGCGCAATGCGTCGGCCGCAGCCCCCTTGAAAGCAGCGTTAATGTCCGCCTTCATCTGGGCGTACTTTTTCTCTTCATCTTCGAGCCGCTGCCTGACCGCCGCCAGTTCCTCGGCCTTGGGCTTCAATCCGGCAATCTCCGCGTTGGCGGCGGCCAGTTGTTCGCGCAGCCCGGCTTCCCGCGCTTCGGCGATCTTGCGCTCGCTGGCCAGCGCTTCCTCCAGCTGCGTCTTGGCGGCGGCGTGGCTCTGGCGCAATCCCAGCCAAAGCCCCAGAAGAAACACGGCAACAGCCACCAGCGCAAAAATGAGATCAGTCCCCATCCTTCAATCCCTCTTCGCCAAATATACGCCTCCAGGCTGTGCATTTTTTCCCAAAATTGGCCCGGGTCCCGTTCCCTCTCTCCGGTCCGCTATTCCTTGGCCAGTAGTACCTTTACACCTTTCTGCCCGCCCGGTAGACTTGGAGATTCGGGGCCATGCGCGGATTTTTTGGCGCGGTGGTTGTTTTTCCCAGCCGCGGGCCGGTATTGTAAGCAGGCGGGTCGGGAACGCTTTTGGACCCCGGAAAGTGACTAGAGTTTGCAAAATTCGAGGAGAAGCACGCATGGGCGTTGAAGAAAAAGTCAAACAGATAATCGTCGAGCAACTGCAGGTGGACGAAGCCGAGGTAACTCCCGGCGCCAGCTTCCAGGAAGATCTGGGCGCTGATTCGCTCGATGTGGTCGAACTGGTGATGCAGTTTGAGGAAGCTTTCGATCTGGAGATTCCGGACGAGGATGCCGAGAAGATCAAGACCGTGAAGGACGCCATCGACTACATCGAGAAGAGCGAAAAGAGCGCGAAAGGAACCAAGTAGCCCTTGACACGTCGAGTCGTCATCACCGGCCTGGGGCTGGTGTGCGGTGTGGGCAACACCGCTCCGGAGGTGTGGCGGCAGCTTGTGGCCGGCGTCAGTGGTATGGCGCCGATTCAGGGTTTTGACACCACAGGCTTTTCCGTCACCTTTGCCGCCGAGGTCAAAAACTTCGATCCGCTCAACTTTGTGGACAAGAAAGAAGCGCGCAAGATGGGGCGCTTCATCCACTTTGCCTTTGCCGCTACGCAGGAGGCCATGGCCCAGTCGGGCCTCGAGGTTACTCCTGAGATTGCGGATCGCGTCGGTGTCTTTATTGGCTCCGGCATTGGCGGGTTTGAGATCATCGAGCGCGAGCACTCCAATCTGCTGCAAGGCGGGCCCCGCAAGATTTCGCCATTCTTTATTCCGGCGGCTATTGTGAACATGGCAGCCGGTCAGTTGAGCATTCGCTATGGAGCCAAGGGGCCTATCTCCGCGACCGCGACGGCCTGCGCCACCAGCGCCAACTCTATTGGCGACTCGGTGCGCATGATCCTGCACGGCGACGCGGACGCGATGATCGCGGGCGGCGCGGAAGCGGCAGTCACGCCTCTTTCGGTGGGAGGCTTTGCCTCGATGCGAGCGCTCTCCACGCGCAATGACGATCCCACACATGCCAGCCGCCCCTTTGACAAGGATCGCGACGGCTTCGTTATCGGCGAGGGCGCCGGCATCCTCATCCTTGAGGAGCTGGAGTTTGCCCGCGCGCGCGGCGCCAAAATTCTGGCCGAGGTGATCGGCTACGGCATGAGCGCCGACGCCTATCACATGACCGGCATCGCTCCTGAAGGTCAGGGCGCCCAGCGCAGCATGCGGGCGGCTCTCAAAGACGCTGGCATCCGGCCCGAAGAGGTGGGCTACATCAACGCGCACGCCACTTCCACTCCGGCCGGCGACGGCAATGAGTCGCGGGCTATCGAGCTTGTCTTTGGCGAGCACGCGCTCAGTCGAAAGCTCAAGATCAGCGGCACCAAGTCCATGACCGGCCACCTGCTTGGCGGCGCGGGCGGTCTGGAAGCGGGCATTACCGTGCTGGCACTGCAGCATCAGATGCTGCCGCCGACCACGAATCTCAACGAGCCCGATCCCGAATGCCGTCTGGATTACGTGCCCAACAAGGCCATTCCGCACAGCTTCGATGTAGCTTTGTCGAATTCTTTCGGATTCGGCGGCATCAACGCTACGCTGATCCTGCGCCGCTGGACTGAGTAAAGCGGCTTTCGCCTGTCATTGAATGCATGACGACGCGCGCATCCGGCCCGATGCGCGCGCGTTGTATTGTTTCGGCCGCGGATTCATTCCATGTGCCCCGGCAGTGACGGAGTCAATCCCCATCTGTGCGCGGCACGCGCAGATGATTCCCGGCGCAGTTTTCAAATGCGCCGGTTGGTCTATTGCCGCTGAGCTTTTGCATTACGTCTATGCGGGATAGGCAATCCATTCCTTATGCATGCGCGTTTCATACCATGGGTCGCCGGCCACCTTCAGCCATCGTCCCAGTTCCTTTTGAAGAAAGCTGAAATCAGCCGGATCGATCGACTGATGCCCCAGGTTCTTCATTTGACAGGGATCCGCCGCATTGTCGAAGAGCAGAGTCATCCCTTTTGAGTCGACCTGATAGGTGTAGCGATCGGTGCGCACTCCTTTGCTCGTGCTCATCAAGAATGGCGCCGACCGCGGCTTGCTCGACTCTGAAGATTCTCCCGTCAAAATCTCTTTCGAATAATCAACGCCCTGCGCGGTTGCAGGAATCTGGTCTTTGAGTCCCATCATGCCGAGGAGCGTCGGCATCACATCGACCCGGCCCAACAGCAGACTCTCCGCGCGCGGCTTGAGCCTCTTCGGATAGCGGATCATGAATGGAATCAGGAAAGCCTCGTCATAAATCACGCTTTTGCCGGTCAGCCCGTGGCTGCCCATCATTTCGCCGTGATCCGACGTGAAAACGACAATCGTGTTCTCTGCTTCGCCCGACTCATCGAGCGCCCCCAGCACGCGGCCGACCTGCTGATCGATGCTGGTGACGAGCGAAAAGTAGACCGGGCCGCACTTTTGCGGATCGAAATAGCCATCCGACACGGCCTTCGCAATCTCCACGTTCGGGCGGTTCAGAAGCTTGCTGATGGGAACATCTGCGTAGTATTCGCGGTAGACCGATTCCTGGCAGTCCTTCAATGAGTTGTAAGGCGGATGCGGCGGATTTGGCGCCCATATCATGCTGAATGGTTTGCCGGGATCGCGCTGCCGATTCTTGTTGCGCAGGTAATCGACGAGAATGTCGGCCTCAAGTTTGGGAGTGAACCCCTTCGGGCGATAGACCTGACCATCCTTTTTGCCGCCGACCAGCGCGGGCACGGAAGCGTATGTCCAGGGATCGAAATGCCGATCCTTGATGGTCTGAAACCAGTATTTGTTGCCGTGCCGGCCTCTACCCGGCGGAATATACGTATCAAACTGATTCGCGTAATGCCCGCCCGCAGGATTCTCTGTGCCTACATAATTTCCCTGTGCATCGAAGAGAGGCTGATTGCGCTCCCAGTGGGTCTTGCCCACGTAGGCTGTTTCATAGCCGGCATCTGACAGCACATCGGTAAAGCAGGTGATGCTGTCATGCATCCCTTCGGGGCGGCCTGCCGCGCAATTGGTGCCCATCACGCCGTTACGGCTCGGATACATGCCGGACATCATCATGGCGCGGCTTGGACTGCAGATTGGCGAGGTGCTGGTTGTCTGCGTGAAGAGGATGCTCTCGCGGGCCAGCCTGTTCAGTTCCGGCGTATGCACGGGATCGCTGACTGTATGCAGTAGATTTCGATAACCCGGCTGGTTCCAGATTCCGAGCGCCTGGATGCGAAACTCATCAGGCATGATGAAGAGCAGGTTCGGGCGTGACGCTTGCGCGCCTTGCGCCGGGACTTGCTTTGCGGCCGCCAGTTGCTTTTCGAGAGCGACCGCCGCCGCAATCGCCGCTGCCTGTCTAAGAAACGTGCGCCTGTTGATCATTGCAACCCGCGCTTCTCCCAGGGTGGATTTTTCGAGCGTTCCAGAAGCATCGTATGAGGTTCAGGCGCAACTGCCGAAGGGCGCAGCGCCGACACGCTCTGGTTGTCGGGCAGTATCCCAACTTTGCATCAGAGCAGAAACTCTGACAGAGGGATGCCTCAAACCTTTCGCAGTGTAGGTGCGAAGGCAAGAGGGAGTCAAACGCGGAGCCTGCGCATGGATGGGCGCTGCGCGTGAAGCGCTGCTTATGGTGAGGATTGGCTGATTGCCCGATGGTTTAAGATGGTGGCGCTTCCTGTGGAGGCGCCGCGATGAAAACAGGCAAAGCAGCTTTGATCGGTTTTGTCTCCGCAGTCTTTCAATTCGCGCTCGCCGTGCTGGGTTGGGGCGGATTGCGAGCCTTTTTCGCGCACCGAGCCTTTATTGCTCTGGCGGTGGCAACGGCGGTTATGTGTGCGGCTGCGCCCTTCAGCGGCGGAAATATCAACCCCGGCGAGCGCGAGGATCGCGGCAATCGCTGGGTGCTCATCGCGTTCAGCGTGCTTGCCGTGCCGCTCGCTTACCTGCCGGCATATACAGACCGCATCGGCTTCTGGACCTTCGGCGGAGACACGCTGCGATGGGCGGGCGTGGCGATTTTTTGCGCCGGCGGCGCGCTGCGCATCTGGCCGGTCTTTGTGCTGCGCAACCGGTTCAGCGGCCTGGTGGCCATTCAGCCCGGGCATACGCTGGAGGCGCGTGGCGTCTATGGCGTCGTCCGCAATCCGAGCTACCTGGGGCTGCTCATCAACTCACTCGGGTGGTCGTTCACGTTTCGCTCGGGTGTCGGGGTGCTGCTGACGGCACTGCTCGTTCCACCGCTTCTCGCCCGCATTCATTCGGAAGAGAGGCTGCTGCGGGCGCACTTCGGCGCGGAGTACGAGGCTTACTGCGCGCGGACGTGGCGGCTGATTCCGGGGATTTATTGAGGCGCGGCAGTCCGAATCTCGTGCTTTAGCATAAGAGCATTGTGCAGATCATTCGCGTAGAAACACCTTCGGCGAAGTATGACGTTTTTGCAGGCAGCGGCCTGCTGCGGACGCTGGCGCCGCGCATTGAGCGGGCGGCGGGCCGCCTTCCCCCACGGGTCTTTGTGCTGACTTCGGCGCCGATCTGGGCGCTGTGGGGCGAGGCATTTTGCAGCTCATTTCCCGAGCCGCCGATCGCTCTTTTTCTGCCGCAGGGCGAGCGCCACAAGACCATGGCCAGCGTGGAGCGGCTGGCGCGCGAGATGCTGCGCGCCGGCGGCGACCGCGGCAGCCTGCTCATCGCCTTTGGCGGCGGCATTGTGGGCGACGTGGGCGGCTTTCTGGCGTCGATCTTCATGCGCGGCATTCCCTACGTGCAGGTGCCCACGACACTGCTGGCGCAGGTGGACTCGAGCGTGGGCGGCAAGACCGGCGTGAATCTGCCCGAGGGCAAGAACATGGTGGGCAGCTTTCATCACCCGCGAGCGGTCTTTGCGGATATGGGCGTGCTGGGCACGCTGCCCGAGCGCGAGTTACGCGCGGGCCTGATGGAGAGCGTGAAGTCGGGCATCATTCGCGACCGGGGGCTGGTGCGATTTATGGAGGAGAACGCGGACCGCGTGCTGGGCCGCGACGCGAAGGCGCTCGAAAAGGTGATTGCGGCATCGATCCGTGTGAAGGCCGGCGTTGTGAACCGCGACGAGCGAGACACCGGGCTGAGGATGATCCTGAATCTGGGGCATACGGTGGGCCACGCGGTGGAACAGGCAACAGCCTACAAGGCATTGCTGCACGGCGAGGCGGTGGGATGGGGCATGATCGCAGCCCTCTACCTGGCGCGGCAGCGGGGCACAATCAATGGCCGGCAACTGGAACGACTGGAGAACCTTGTTCGCATGTACGGACCCCTGCCGCCGCTGAAGCTGCGCGCCGCCAAGGTGGTGGCCGCCACGGGCGCCGACAAGAAAAATGTGGGAGGAGTGAGGCGGTTTGTGCTGCCGGTGGGGATTGGCGACGCGGGCGTGGTCGAAGACGTAACCCCGGCAGAATTGGAGGCCGCGGTGCGGTATATGCTGGCGCAAGCGGCGGAGAAACACGCGTAGGCCGGATTTTTGGTTTTTCCACAATTTTTGGGAGCACGAGGGGCGGCGCGTCGAGATCTCACCTGGGATTGCCGCGCATATCTCTGGTTTGATTGAAGTTGAGAAGAGCGCCCGCTGCCGGCGCGGCCGGCCAACGCGGAGTACCGTTCTGTGCGTCCAATGATTATCAGACAAAGCCGTATCCGGTTAGGCACTCGGAAGCGGAGACGGAACATTCTAAACTGGAGATGCTCTCGATTGTCCGCACGCCTCTTGATGCGCCGGATTTTCTTTATTGTGGTGGTGCTGGCTCTGCTTGTGCCGGCTCTGGCCAGCGGCTCGCCGGCAGCGCAGGCGAAGGCCCACAGGAAGACTCCGGCTGCGTCAACCGCGCACAGTTCCCATCACGCAACACGTAGCGTTCACCACACGCGCACATCTGTGCGTAGCCACAAATCTCAGGCGAAGCTCTCCCGCCGGTCCGTGCGTGAGCGCAGCTCTCGTGCGGCGCTTACGCGCCGGCCGGTCACGAAGACGCATCGGCCGACACCCGAGCAGGTGGGACACGCGGCAGGCTTGAAGATCCGCCGTGAACTTCAGGCGCGTAAGGCGGTAAGCTCGCGCCGTTACGTGAGCCGGCGCAGGCGCAGTTCACACGCACCCGGGGTGCGCAGAACCGAGGTGGCGAGCAGGCCTACAACGAGTGCAAGCCGCTCCCTGCGCAGCCAGCGGACCCCCTCCAATGAAGCCGATGATGCCGGACGCGCTGGCGCACCGGCGATGAGCGCGGCCAGTACTTCGCTCACCGATCGCGATCAACCCGATGAAGTTGGCGGCCCTGAGGCCGGCGCGGATGCCACGGGGGCTACCCCCGTCAGCGGCGAAGCCGATGCGCTGCCTCCCGCGGAACCCAGCGTTACGAGCGGGTCCGCCTTGCTACGAGCCGCGTCGCTGCACGTGGGACGGGGAGGGATGCCACCTCCGCTGCGTGGTTCCCTGGCCTCGCTGGTGCGGCAAAACCAGCGGCTGGATGCAGAGGGACTCGAGCGGATTCTGGATGAAGACGACCTGGCTAGCAGGATTGCTCATCGCCTGCTGGTGCCCGTGCCGGTTTCCGACGATCTGACCGTGAACCAGAACCTGACCCCGACACACCGCTATTGCCGGCCATGGACAGCGCAATTCCTGAGGGATTTGGCGAGCGCTCACGCGGAGCAGTTTGGCCGGCCGCTGGAGGTTACCTCAGCGGTGCGAACCGTTGAGTATCAGAAGCGGCTGATGAGAATCAATGGAAACGCTACGGCCGCCCAAGGCGAAATCGTGAGCCCGCATGAAACCGGCTCGACCATCGATATTGGCAAGAAGGGAATGGGCCGGCAGGAACTGGCGTGGATGCGGAGCGTGCTGCTGGCGCTGCAGAATGCCGGAAAGATCGATGTGGAGGAGGAGTTCCAGCAGGCATGTTTCCACGTCACGGTCTACAAGAGCTACATGCTGCGGCGAAGAGCGCCCATGAGCGCGCCGGCGGAGGGAAGCTCCCCCAGTACGATCGACTCGTCCGATACGGCGGGTGAGCTCTCTAAGGCTGGATTCTAGAATCCCCTCGGTGGTTGAGCTGTCCCGGCCACATGTTTGCCCAACCGAAAAATTGAACCAAAATTGATTGCGTCTTTCGCGCGGAACAAGGGTACAATCGCGGGCAAAGCCAAAAATTGCTTTGCGAAAGGCGGAATCATGAGCGATTCGGGATTTCAATCTGCCGTTCAGCCGATGGCGGCGCGCGCGCGTTTGTCTCAGTGGCAGCGCGTAGCCAATATTTTCTCCGTGCCGTCGAAGACCTTTGAAGACATCAAGCGCGGCAACGCAAGCTGGTGGATGCCGTTTATCATCCTTGCCGTGGTTGCATACATCCTGTTTGCGGTGATTTCGATCAAGATCGGCATGCAGCAGGTGGTAGACAACCAGGTGCATATGAATCCAAAGGCTGAGGCGCGTCTGGCTCAGGTGCCGCCGGAGCAGCGGGCGATGGCCAGCAAAGTATCGCTCTATGCTACCGAGGGCGCATTCATTGCCAGCCCGGCGCTGACGATTGCGGCGCTTGCGCTTGGCTCGCTGGGACTGTGGGGCACCATCAATTTTGGTTTCGGCGGCAGGGCAAAGTATGGCAGCATTCTGGCTGTATGGTTTTACGCAACCCTTCCCTCCATCATCAAGTCGCTGCTGGGGATGATCGTGATCTTCGCGGGAGGAGCGCCGGAGTCGTTCAACATCAAAAACTTTGCGCCGACGAACGCGGGAGCGTTCATGAATCCGGCAGAGGCAAACCATGTTCTCTACACGCTGGCGAGCTCGCTGGATGTGATCACTATCTGGACGCTGGTGTTGCTGGGAATGGGTACGGCGATTGTGGCTGGAGTGAAACGCGGTTCCGGCTACATTGCGGTCTTCGGATGGTGGGCGCTCTTCATTCTGGTCCAGATGGGGTGGTCAGCGGCAATGGGTTGATACACTTCCGTTGCCCGTGAAAGGCGCCATGATCCGCGTCTGGCTCAGCCGGCGAGTATAGATTCCGGGCTTAGCGGCGGTCATTCCTCGTGCCCCTGGGGTCCCATATGAAGCATCTGTTTTCCTTTGTCCTTCTTTTCCTCATTGTTCCAACCGCGGCACCTGCCAGGCTGGCAGATACCCGCGCAGTATCGCAAGCGGCGGATGCTTCAGCGCTTGCCGATCTGGCGAAGATTCGCAACCGCTACGCGCTCTCAGTGCTGCCGTCAGACGCGCCGGGCATCGAATATCTGCATGAGCAGGGAGCAACGTACGCAGCGAGCGAGCGCGCGGACGGAAGCTGGCCCGACATCAACTACGGGGACTCGCCCCAGCCCTTCTGGCCGGCCACCAATCATCTGCAGCGCCTGCTGGTGATGTCCAAGTCCGCGCGCCTTTTCCGAAACGCCGGCCACTCCGATGCCGCGCTCGAAAAGAAGATTCAACTGGCGTTTCATTGGTGGACCATGCATGACTACCAGGATCATCTGAATCCGGCGCTGTGGTGGTGGAACGAGATCGGCGTGCCTGAGCTGATCGGCGAAAGCGCCAACCTGATGTGGGCCCAACTGCCCAAAGATGAGATCGCCGGAGTTGCCGAGATCATGACGCGCGCTGACTGGCAGCGTGGTCCCATCGGCAGATCGATCGGCGCCAATCTCATCTGGAAGGTCTCCAGCGAAATCGTGCGCGGTTGTCTGCAGAATGATCCCGCGCCGGTTGCCGAGGGCTACAACCGCATGTACCAGGAAGTCCGCATCGTCGGCCCCAATGATGCCGGCATTCAGCAGGACTTTTCCTTCCATCAGCATGGCAACCAGATTTACAGCGGCGGCTATGGACTCGACTTTGCCGACGATGTGGGGCGGTTTGTCTCCTTTGCCTGGGGCACGCGCTTCCAGATTCCGCCGGATCGCATGGCCATCTTCAGCAGCTATCTGCTCGATGGCGAGCAGTGGCTCATCCGCGGCAACATCATCGACTACAGCACGGTGGGCCGCGAGATTGCGCGCGAGGGCAAAGTAGCCGTGCCGCGCATTCATCCCACCGGCCCTATCTCCGGCGCCACTTCTCCGGTGGGCGCGGCGTACAGCATCGGCAACGTGGTTGCGATGCTTGCCGCCGAGCCGACTCCGCGCCAGAAGGAGTTTCAAGCCTTCTCTGCGCGGCTTCAGGAAGAGCCAGGCGCGCCGGCCTTCACCGGCAACAAGCAGTTCTGGTGTTCGGACTTCATGGCGCACCGGCGCAAGGCCTTCTATACCTCGGTCAAGATGATGTCTACGCGCATCCGCAACGGCGAGCTGGTCAACTCGGAGGGCAAAAAATCGGCGCATCTCTCCGACGGCGTGAACTACCTCTACCTCACCGGCGACGAGTACAAGGACATCTTTCCCGTTTGGGATTGGACCAAGCTTCCGGGCATCACGGCGATCCAGGGCACGCTCAACACCGGCGAGAAGGATCCGATCAATGAGCTTGGCACGACTACTTTCGACGGTGGCGTCTCCGACGGAATCTACGGCATGGCCGCCATGGACCTGGCGCGCGGCGAACTCACCGCCAGCAAGGCGTGGTTCTTTTTCGATTCGAGTTATGTCGCGCTGGGCGCGGGCATCACGCTCACAGATGATCGGGCGCACCCGGTGGCAACCGACGTGAATCAAACGTTGCTTTCGGGCACGGTCCTTACGAGCTGGTCACACGGGCCGCTTGCTACAGGCTTGCGAACCTACGATGCCGGCGGTCCTGTTTGGGTTTATCACGACCATGTGGGCTACGTTTTTCCGCGCGGCGCGAGGTTGTCACTGTCGGCCGGTCCGCAGTCCGGCAGATGGACCGATCTGGGCTTTGGAAGAAGCGACCTGGTGACGAAGCAGGTTTTCGATCTCTGGATCGATCACGGCCACTCGCCGCGAAATGCAAGCTACGAGTACATCGTGCTGCCTGGCGCAACTCCCAAGCAGGTTGCCCAGCGCGCGGCAAACACCGGCCTTCTGGTGCTGTCCAACACCGGCGACATGCAGGCGGTGTATAGCGAACGCCTCAAGCTTGTCGAAGCTGCCTTTCGCAAAGCCGGCACGCTGGCCACGCCACTCGGCCCGGTCGAGGTGGATCACTCCTGCCTGCTGATGGTCAGCCCGGCCGCGGGCGGCGGCTGGAAGGTCTCGGCATCGAACCCTGAGAATCAGCCACTCACGCTGCACGTGAGTCTGAAAGGGAAGAGCTTCACCATGGAGCTTCCCATGGGCGAAATGGCTGGTTCGACGAAGACTGCGGTTTATCGCTGACCTTGCACTGGCTCGGCTGTCGGCGCAGAGCGATACTCAAATGCACGCCCTGCGCCGGCTGATCCAGCCCGCCGTTTGCATTGCGGCAGCAATGGCCACGCATGTCGCGGCCGTCACCACAAACGGCAGGTGCTGCTTTTCGATCTTCTGGTAAGCGAAGGCATGGACCGCCGTCAGCGCGAAGATGGCGTAGTTCCAGCGCTGGAGCTGCTTCCAGCGCGGCGTGCCCAGCGCGCGCAAGGCGAGGTCGCTGGAGGTGGCCAGCAGCGCAGCGAGCACCAGCACAGCCGCCGCGCCGGTGTAATTCGCCAGCCCGAAGAGGTCGTGGCGCAGAGGGAAGTGGTGGTGATGCTCCCACGGGCCGTAGACGTAATAGAGCCAGGGCCGCCCGCGCAGATGAACGCACTGGCCGATGACGGAGTGCAGCACGCCCACGATGCCCGCCCAGATGCCCACGTCCCGGCGCAGGTCGCTCGACACCGGATTCTGCCGGCGGCGCAGCACATTCCACGGGCCCAGGAGCAGTGTGGCGGCCAGTAGCGCCAGCGCCGGGTAAGCCGTGGCGAAACTGGCCTTCATCACCGTGTCCTTGTAGGGCCGCGTGAGGTAGAGCGCGGCGACGGCAGCGGTGGTGAGAGCAAAAAGCGGCAGATGATGCCTGAGCAGCCGCAAGCGCAGGCGCCTTTGCTGGATTTGTGAAGTTGCGGTTGCAGGACTCAATTGGATGCTCGGTCACGAAATTGGGCGATGGTCTGGCTCACATAGAAGGATACTGCCCGGAGCCAAAAGCGGCGAGGGCGCGGTTACTGCACGGTGGTTGTGATCACTTCCAGAGAGTAGGATTCGTAATTGGTCAGGTAGAGAGTGGAATCGTCCGAGCCGGCCCAGATTTCGCGAGGGAACAATCCTGTTTGTGTGGTTTGCACAACGCTGGCCGACGCAGGCACGGCTACATCGAGGATGGTCGCATTCTCGGTACCGGTCCCGAAGCGGTTTGAGTTGGCCACCGCAAGAAGCTGGTCCTTGTGGAAGAGGTGCAGGCCCACGGGCGCTGTACCGCCGGTGTCCGCGTATCCCAGGAGCGCATTGCCGGCATTGAGTTCGAGCATTCCGGTGCTGAACGCGAGTACACGATTGTCGCCGCGGGCGGTCACCCAGAGCGTGGAACCGTCGGCAGTCTCCGCCATGCGCACGGGTGAGCAGCCGGCGTCGACCGTGGCCAGGATCGCCGATGCCCCCGGCGCGCTCTCTGCCTTGGCCACGTCGATCACAGTGAGCACGCCGTTCAGTTGCGGAGTGCTCGACGCCTGGACGCAGTCTGATTTCGACAGCACCGGATTGCCGCTTCCGGCGCCCACCGTGCTTGATGCGGCTATCTCGCTCGTCACGTAGAGCCGCTTCCCATCGGGCGAAAGCATCATTCCGGCGATGGCATTGCCGTTGGTAGCGATCTGGCCGAGCAGCTTGCTTCCAGACGATACGTTGCCATTGGCGTCGTACGCGAGCTGGACCACTCCAATGTTGCCCCGGGTCACGGCGTTCGTTACCACGCCATACTCATTTGAGACAAAGGCGTATTTTCCGTCGGGCGTGATTGCGACGCCGAGCGATCCCTGATCGGGAGTAGCGGGGCCCTGGCTTACCACGAATCCAGCGGCCGAGCACGTCTGCAGCGCGGCCACGTTGAAGAAGGCCGCACCGTAGGCTCCGATGCCGGCGGCCAGCTCCATTTGATTGGGCAAAAGGCTCAGGTCCGCAACCGATGAGCCGTCCCCGGTGGGCAGCGGGTTGACGCAACCGGGCGTGAGCCCGCCGCCGCTAGGCGTGAATACCTGGATGCCGGCGGACGCGCCTGAAACCGAGACAAAGACAGTTCCCGTGCTTGTCGTGATCGCCTGGAATGGCGGCCCTGCCGTGGGATAGGTGACGTAGGAGGTTGTGACGGACGGGACTCCGCGCAGGGCCGTGACTGTAACCGAAGCGGTTCCGGAGGCCTTGTTGTAGGCGCCAGCGCTGGCTGCATCGGGCGCATAGTTCGCCGTCAGCGTGTCACTGCCCGCGGCCAGCAGCGCCGCGGGAACGCTGATGGTTGCGCCGCCGCCGCTGAGCGCCGTGGCTAACGAGGCGTAATTGCCGCTGCTCAGTGTTACCGAACCGGTGGGCGTGGAACCGCCGCCGCTTACGGTGACGGCCACGGAAAGCGGCTGGCCGGCCCCCACGCTCGACGACGCGGGCTTCACGCTCACTGACGGCGTGACCAGCTGATTAGACGGCCCGGTGGAAGAGCCCGGCGAAGAACCGCCGCCGCAACCTGTCAGGACTGCGGCAGCACACACAGTTTGGACGATCAACAGGAGCTTGGGCAGACGCCGGATCGACATCGAAAGACTCCCTACGGGAGTTGAAAATTTGATTGTCACAACAGTATGCATCGAATGACCGGTTTGCGAAATTGAATTCATACTGCATCTCATAGGGAGATCGAGGACGAAGTCATTTTTGTTTGGACGGCTTCAGGTGATTCTTGAGCGCCGCGCGCCATTCGCTGACGATGCGCTGATCCCTCTGAAGAAACGCCAATCGCATCACCAATCAAAACCAAGGTAGCGCATAACACGATTTCCTCCTTTACTGTCCCGGCGCCGGGCGCCAACGCTGCCGCTGCTACTTGGACGTGACCATCACAGGGACTTCGATCGACCCGACATGGCCGGCAACCAGGTCCTGGACCGCGACCCGCAGATAGTCCTGTCCCGGCGGCAGATCGAGCGTCAGGCGCGCGTTGACGCTCGTGGTCTTGGCGCTATCATATTGCTCGGGCTTGATGTTGATGAGGTATCTCTTCTCCTCATAATTTATGCAATCTCCCGCTGCGTCATAGGCCACCAGCACGAACTGCAACAGTGACTGATGGACGCCATTCGTCAGCTGATGAAAGCCGAGGCCACCTGCGTCGAGTGCCAGTTCGGCGACGTAGAGATGCGGGTGCTTTAGTTTGGCCGCCATTTCTCCGGCCGGCGCATCCGGGAATTTGAGATCGCTGAAGGATGGGTCGGTTGCGGGCAAGATCTGCGCCACGAATTGCACCTGTGTGGAATCAGGAGTGCCATGCAGCACCGCTTCCTTCATCAGGCTGGGTGCGCCTGGATTGTGAGCGGAAGGTTTGTCGGCCGGATCAGCATAATACCCCGCCGGTAGGAGAGATTGTATTTGGCGTGATCCAGGCGCACTTTAATCTTGTGGAAGCGACCATCGAAGTTTGTCTCGGCGGGAACATAGCCGATGGTGTAGTAGCTGGAACCATTGTCGATGGCGCTGGCCACCGCCTCCTTCAGGCCGTTGCTGTCGTAAAATGCCTTTCCGCCGGTCTCCTCGGCCATCTCGCGCATGGCGCCGTGCTCCTGTAGAGTCTGGTTCAGAAACCGGGTATTCGCATTCGCAATCATGGCCCCGTTCGAGCGCATAATGATGCCACGACGCCCTGGCCCAAGGGCGGCGCGATTCCTCGAAGGAATAAAGTTGCCATTCATTGCGGGCAGAGTCATCAGCCCACGCGCATCCACCGGGTAAACAGCTACTCTTGCTGCCGAGAGCAGGTCGCTTGTTTTCTGTATTTCATCGGCGTAAAGACGCAAATTGCGAAATGGGCTCTCTTGCGTCTCGTCGGGGTTTAAGGCCAGCGGGAATGACCCGGAGAACCAGATCAGATTCTTGCGTCCCGGAATTACGCTCAAGTAGCGTGCCAGTTCATCCATCGCCTGGAGCGTCATGCGCACGCGCAAGTCGGTCTGAAAGGTTTCCACATCGGTCTCGAATTGTTCCAGCGCGCCGATCGCGTCCGCGGTCGCGTCAGAGGAGCCGGAGGCCGCCATGCCCTCGGCCAGCGCGCCAACGGAGGAATCAGTAAGCGCGCCGTTCTGCGGGTCAAGAACTACTGACTGTTGCGGGTTTGCCTTGCGGCTCTCAAGGATCTTCGCCAGCGATGGCACGTCGGTCGTGAATCCCGCCACCATGCGCAGCCGCGACGAGAGCGTGAAGATCGCCATCGGCGTGCCCGGCTTCACCTGCTTCATGAACTGAATAATCTGCAAGCGCGCATACTGCTGGTCCGGCATCGGCGTATTCAGCCCGTCCAGCAGCAGCACATTGACCACACTGGTCTCTGGATAGGTGGGGACGTTCGTGTAGGTGTTGGGCGGCAGCGGCGGAAGCTGAGCCGCGCGTTGAGCGGCGGCCGCGGCGGAGAGACTGTGCTCGTCGAAGGAGGTGATGGTCTGCTCCTTGCCGTTTTCCAGGATGTGAAAGCGGCTGCGATCGAGGCCGTGGACGGCGTTGCCCTTGTCCGTCACCACCACGTCCACCAGGACGAGATTGGCGTTGGCGTGCAGCACGGTGGAAGGCGCGGCTGACGTCGAGTTAGAAGCGGGTGAAGATGTGGCTTGCTGCGCAATCGCGGCGCTGCCACCGGCGAAGGCCAACACGCAACCCAGGATTACCGTGAATTTGATCATTGATTCTGAGGTAAACATAAGGCTATCTCGCAACACTTTCTCCCTTGGCGGGTTTCAGGTGCCCTTTAAGCGCCGCGCGCCATTGCTGCAACTCGTTGAGCAGGATGACAGCCCGCGCCTGGTCCGGCGACACCGGTCTTGCCTGAGCAACTTGGTCTACGGTTGGCTGCTTGCTTCCCGCAGGCCTCCATGGAAACCCTCCTCGCAAATAATGCGAATAAAATTTCCGCAATGCGCTTCCAGGGGGAGAAAGGCTCGCTTCCAGACTGCGGTAAAACTGGACCATGGCAGTCATTCCATCCAACGTATAAAGGCTGTCGACGGCAGGGTCAGACGCGTATCCCGCGCTGCCTGATGGAAAGGCCGCTCCAGGGTTGATTTGGTAACGTAGCGATTGCGAATAGCCGTGCAATGTGCCCAAGCCCTGCTCCAGACTCATCTTTCCGTTCGCAACCTGCTCCAATATGGGGATCGAGCGGCCAATCGCGGCGTAAATGCCTTGCCGCTGCCTGTACATTCTCCACATATCGACTCGGTTTCCTTCGCTCCGGCCGTCTGCAAAGAGAACGGTTTTGACGCCGCCGGAACAGCGGACATAACCAATTGGAAACCGCAAATCCATCCGGGTGCTGCCTCCAGGTGGAATTTCAAAGTTCGCCGTTTCCGCGGAGAGTGAATCGTAGATGATGAAACGATTCCCACCCGAGGAATTGATGCCCGGAATTACTCTGGTATCCAACCATGTATTTGCCCGACTTCTGCTGGGTGGAGCGGAATAGCCGCAGTGGAAAGCTGCGAACAAAGCGACGATTGGGCTGGAACTGTGATTTCCGACCTTCTTGTACCACAGCCTGTCGGGCGGCGGCCCCTGGGTGAGTCTTCCTTCAACGACGCCGGGGATGTGTTTGTTTGGCTTGAGCGCGATGCTGTGTGCGGTTGCCGGTGCGGCTTGCTGCGCGGCCATGCCAAAGCTGCCGGCGGCAACGAATGCGCTACCCAGGATTAGCCCTGAGCGAAATGACGCAAACATCGGAATTACCTCGCGCCTCGTTGAGGCAGCGGCGGTTTCAGGTGGTCCTCCAACGCCAACCGCCACGCGTGTAACTTCCGATCCAGCAAGATGAGGTTGAATTGCTCGCACGAAATGGCCGACGCCTTGGCAGTTTCCTGCCCGCTCGACCGTGCAGGTATAGGCCATACACATCGAGCCTGCGCGGTGGATGGAATCGCGTAACCCTGCACCTGGTGCCTTAGCATAAAATAAGTCGCCCTCGCTCCAGAGATCTCCGAGACGGACGTTATATTTACATTGCCCATGGCGCCTGAGTCTTCCCAACTCTCCCAAATAGCCGCCGCCCGCTGGGTGGTTATTTTGCCGCTTGTCAGTTCATTCAGAAGGGCGATCGATTTGCCAAGCGCCCTGTAGACGCCCTGGCGCTCCGCGTACATCCTTTGCACATCTCCCCGACCGCCTTCGCTGCGACCGTCCGCAAAGATTACAGCCTTGACACCACCCCGGCAATTACTGCCGCCCATGAGGTCAATTTCGGCAGCACCGCCTGGAGGTATATCGAAGTCATCTCCATAGTGAACGAGCGGATCGTAATCGACCTCGTGAGTGATCCCCAAAAATGTTCCACTTTCGATACAGCGGGATTCCGCAAGCAGAGCGTCGATCGAACTGGAGCCGTGATTTTCAACTACCGCGTTCCACTCCTTCTCCGTGAGGCCTCCCTTAAAGGGCTCGTCTTCAATGACGCTTGGAATCTTACGGTTGGGCTTTTTCACTGTTAAAGCTTGGGCAACTGCTCCGAGAGTGAGTACAGAGGCAAGCGGCCTATCGGGTCTGTTTGGAGTGCGCACTCCCGACCAACTCAGTGCATGCGCTCCGGTCCGATAGGCAATCGTGCGATACACAATCGCCGTCCCATCCGAGCCCAAAACCCTGCCTGCTCTTGGCCAAAACC
Source organism: Acidobacteriota bacterium (assembly GCA_021846945.1). Lineage (GTDB taxonomy): Bacteria > Acidobacteriota > Terriglobia > Terriglobales > Acidobacteriaceae > Telmatobacter. The sequence continues at coordinate 36,897 of JAJZVZ010000007.1, forward strand.
GTGGCCCGGACCGGTCTGGCCGTATCCACTCCCACGCTGCAAGGCCTTCGCGGTAAGGAAGCATCAACTGAAAGAATCCCATCAGTCCCGATCTCCCCATACTGGGCGAGCGGTTGCTCCTCAGAGTATTCATGGTCACGATGATCCTGCCATCGCTCGTCACGGCAAATCCGGTGATCCACGATCCAACGTTGTTGTATTGGGTGTCGACTCGCACCAGTGTCAGGGCATGTCTCGAGGAACTGTACCAGTAGAGAAGCCCGCTTCTGCCATCGTAGAGAACTGCGCCGTTATGCAAGGCTCTTAGCCATGTCTGTGTTCGAACGGAGGGCCCGTCGTAGTCGCCTTGCAGACCCCAAAACGGCGGGCCGTACACCGCCAGCAGTTTCCCTTGGTTGTCGTACGCATGCAGCACATTCCTGCCGGAGGCATCACCCTGTTGAGTGACGTATGCAGTCATTGGTCCCCAACGCGGGATGAAGCTGTTGAGAAGCGTGCCGGTGGGGCTGTAGTGCCGCAGCATGTCATAGTTCTCCCACCGTTTCGTGGCCGCATTCGGGGCTTGACTCGATTCCGGCGCTTCCGCTCCGACAGCCCAGATCGAACCATCGTCGGCGACAGCGATTTGGGCCGCGCAAAAGTTGCCGGTGCTGAAATACATTGGGTCTTTCCCGTCGAGATCCGATCTCGCAATAAGAAACGAGACACTGCCGCCGGTATTGGTCTCTTGACCGGCTACGGCCAACCGACCGTCTGCTCCGACATCGACTGAATTGAGGAGCAGATGCGAGGTTCCATGGGGCCAAATGGCCACGCTGTGTACAAGCTGGCCGGACGAGTTCGTGAGGTAGACATCCGGAGTCCCAGCGGAAGAGACCTGACTTCTGAATTGGATTAGATAGCCATGGCTGAACAGCGAGGTGAAAGATTGCTGGAGACGTATCGGTACATAGGCCGCTGTCTTCTCCGGGGATAACAGAACGCTCCACCCGCCCTGGTAATAGAGAAGCGGGTGGCACAGGCCGATGCTGCCGCCGGCGAACGCGAGCGCACAACCGAGCATCGCCGCAGATTTGATCATTGCCTTCATCTTGAACATGGAGACCCCTTACCGCGCCGACGGCGGGCACGGTACTTGATGCAATGCCACGGTCACAGTCTTGTAGTTGGCGGGTGGCTGGAAGAGCGCGGGGTCGGGTGCATTCAGGCTCAGGCTCACCAGTTCCATGATCTCCTTTCCCATCAACGGATCGTTGAACGAGTAGCGCAGCGTAATGGGCGGATTCTTTGCCGCCCATTCCTCACTCGTCCTGAGCAGCGGGCGGTCGTTCCCGACGCCGCCGGTTGGAATCGTCAGGATCGTCCGGCGGCCGTGCGCCTCCAGCCCCATGATCGTCTCGGTGCCCAAATCCTCATTCACCGGCTTCAAATACGGCGGTTGGCCAGGCGGCGGCTGGGCGCTCGGCTCATAATTTATCGATTCGCTTCTATTGGCGTCAGCCCAGCAGCCACGCTGCTCGTCTCGCGGGGGAAATTTCGTGATCGACCCCGTTTTGCGCCAACCCATCCAGCTGCCGGAGGTTCCGGCGACCGGATCGCTGATTCGGAGGAACGTGCTGTCCGGTTTCGGGGTACCGTCAGTTCCAATAGGAGTGCTCGCCTGCATCAAGCGCCCCTCGGAGTCCATTGCCTTCACCGACTTGGTCACGTGGGTGATCGTCGCTCCGTTGGCCAGTGTACGGACCAGGGTAATCCTGTACTCGGCGGTATAGGGCTGGCGCTTCATTGCGGCGCCCTGGCCTCCGGCTGTTACTGCGCACGCGGCCAGCGCGAACTCTGCGGCCAACAGTGCCAAATGCCGATTCATCCTGTTACGCATGGCGGGCCCTCCTCATCTACTTCGCCTGATCCTGGCAAGGCACCTGGTGCAGTTCCTGTGTCATGATGGTGTATCCCGCCGGTGGCTGAAAGAGCGTAGGGTCCGGCTCGCCCAGGGTCAGGTTCACCAGCTCCCGGGTTGTCGTTCCCTCCTGCGGATCGTCGGTCACCGAGCGGAGCACCAGGGCCAGCCTCCGCGATAGCCAGGTTTCGGCGGTGGTTACAAGTGGCTCGTCATTGCCGATCTGCCCGGTGGGGATGGTTGTGGTTCTTCGGGTGCCGTACGCTTCAACCCCATCAATGACCGTAGTCCCCAGATTTTCAATCACCGGCGGTGCGGATGCGGGCCTCGGCATTGCCGCGGCCGGCCTGGACGGCTGCACACGGTCGTAATTGCGCATCTCGCTTCCCATGGCGCTTGCCCAGCAGCCGTGCCTCTGCTCGGGCGGCGGCATTTTCAGGGTCGATGCGTTGCGATACCAGGACAGCCAGTCCGTCCAGCCCCCATCGGGATTGCGCACGATACCCTCCGTTCCGGCGGGACGGCCTTGCCACGGCACGGTGCTCGTCGTTTCCCGTAACGTTCGCCGCTGCGAGTCCCGCGCATCCACCTCTTTGGTCACCCGCGTGATCGTCGTTCCGTCGGCCAGCCGCTCCATATGGGTGATCTTGAACTCCGCCGTGTAGGGTTGAAGGACATTGCAGGGAGCCGTCGCCCGGTTGCCACTGCTCTGGGTACAGACCGGAATTGCCGATCCCAGCACCAGAATCGCCGCCAAAATTCGACAAGGCCCTACTTGCATCACATGCCTTGGGTCGACTATGGCCGAAATAACCCACAAAAGGCCCATCGCTGATTCCCCTTGGGAACAGCGCAGTGAGTATCTGCTCGCCGCGTGGCACGAATTGTAGCACCGGCTGCCCCCCCCGCAAGTCTGTTCTGAGAAAGATGCGATCAGACCGGAGTGAGGTCCTTGTTGGCGGGGCTGTCTTTGATGACCGTGCCGGACGGAGCGGCGCTATTGCCGCTCGCGGCGGATGGTCTCCAGCAAGCGGCGGTCTTCTTCGCTGAGCGCGGCGCGTTCGAGCAGATCGGGCCGGTTGGCCAGCGTCTTGCGCAACTGCTGCTCGCGGCGCCAGCGGCGAATCTGCTGGTGATCGCCGTTGAGCAGGACCTCGGGCGCGCGCAGCCCGCCGAACTCCACCGGCCGCGTGTAGTGCGGATAATCGAGCAGCCCGCCGGCGCCGTGCTGTGAGCGCGGCACGCCTTCCACGTCCGTGGCGATCTCGGCATCGGCCGCGCCAAAGCTCTCGAAGGCGCCGGAGGCCTCGTTGCCGAGCACGCCGGGAATCAGGCGCATCGTCGCATCCACCACCACCGCCGCCGCCAGTTCGCCCCCGCTCAGCACGTAGTCGCCGATCGAGAGCTCCATGTCGCAGTAGAGTTGGTTGATGCGCTCATCCACGCCCTCATAGCGTCCGCAGATCAGCACCACGCGGTCGAGCGCCGCCAACTCGCGGGCAACGGCCTGAGTAAACGGTCGTCCCTGCGCCGAAAGAAGAATCACGCGGGTCTGTTGCGCGGAAGACAACTGCGCGGGTGCCCCATCCTTGCGCCGCTCCTCAGGCGCAAGGGTGGGAGCCGATGCCGCACGTTCCGCCTTGGGCGCAATGCCCAGCGCGGCCAGCGCCTCGGCCAGCGGCTCCGGCTTCAGAACCATCCCTTCGCCGCCGCCGAAGGGCCGGTCATCGACGGTGCGGTGCCGGTCGTGCGTGAACGCGCGCAAGTCGTGTACGTCCACCTTTACCCGTTCCTCGGCAATCGCGCGCCGCACGATGCCGTGCTCGAAGATGCCGGCAAAGAAGCCGGGGAAGATGGTGATGATCTCGAAGCGCATACCTTGCTCTGATGATATAGGCGAATTTTGATGATCCGGCGTTGCAGATGTGTGCTTTAATGTTTCCCAATCATCATGGCTGATATTGAAACGTTGCTGAATCGCTGGCAGACGGCCGGCGCTTTGGATGCAGCGGCGGCAGCCCGCATCCGCGCCTTCGAAGCTGCGCAGCGCCGTCCCGCAGGGTTGCGGTGGCAGGTGCTGGCGGCGCTCATTCTGGGGGCCATTCTGCTGGCTGGGGGCGTGGTGCTGTTCGTCTCCGCGCACTGGGACGAGATTGGACCCGGCTGGCGTTACGCACTGGTCATCGCGATGGTTGGCGTCTTCCACCTGGGCGGCGGATGCGCACGGGAGAAGTTTCGCGGGCTTTCAACCGCACTGCACGCGGTGGGGACGGTGGCAACAGGCGCGGCCATTGCGCTGGTTGGCCAGATCTTCAACATTCAGGAGCACTGGCCGGCCGCTGTGCTGCTGTGGGCGGTGGCCGCTCTGGCCGGCTGGCTACTGCTCCGCGACCAGGCCCAGCAGACGCTGGTGCTGCTGCTCGGGCCGGCGTGGATGCTCTCAGAGTTCGCGTTCTATCTGCGCGGCAGCGGCCCTGAGGGCCACATCGGCCAATGGGTCTACATCGGCCGCTTTCTTTTCGTCTGGGCGATTTTGTATCTGACCTTCTTTCTGGGCTCGCGGCGCAAAGTGGCATACGGAATTCTTTTTGGCGGGGGAGCGATCCTTGCGGTCATTGGGACCCTGCTGATGCTGGAGGGATGGAGCTCATGGTCGCCGATGCAGACCTTTGTGCCATTTGCGACGCGCTTCTGGGGCTGGATCGCCATTGGTGTTGTGCCGCTCGCTCTTACCGCATTCAGGGGCCGCAAGGAACTGCTTCCGATTGCGGCCGCCATCGGCTACGTTTTGGCGATGCCCTGGTGCCTTCGCGTTTGGAATGAGACCCACAGCACCTCTGATGGCCATCTCTGGATTGAAACCCACACCGGGCCGAATCTCCTGGCTTATCTGCTCGTTGCCGCCTTTTCCGTCTTCATCATCGGGTGGGGGGTACGTCGGCTGAGCGAGGCGCTGGTGAACCTTGGCGTGGTGGGTTTTGCGGTCGCCGTGGCGTGGTTCTACTACAGCAATATCTACGACAAGGTGGGTCGATCGCTGGGGTTGATCGGGCTGGGCATCCTGTTTCTTGCCGGCGGACGGGCGCTTGAAGTCGCACGGCGAAAGCTGCTGGCGCGCATGGGCCAGGCGGAGACAGCGGTCGGGGAGACCAGATGAAAGTCTTCAATATTTCGCTGCCGGGGGCGTCGCTGGCGCTGCTGGTGATTCAATTGGCGCTGGTTTCATCGATCGCAGTCAAATATCTTTACCAGCGGCAAACCTGCCCGCGCGTCTGGACGCGTGCCGACGCCTATGACCCGGAGCTTCCCATGCGGGGCCGCTATCTGAGCCTGCAACTGACCGCGGACGGCTGCAAGAGCACATGGCCCGGTACGAAAGAATCCAGCCTGCCAAAGACCCTCGCCGACGCGGCCAAATCCAGTCCTCTTGGTACCATTTTGCCCTCGGATGTTTTGTTCCCCGCCGAGCTTAAGGTCGAAGGGAACAAGCTGATGGCGTTGCGGATTCAGGATCCGGAGAGGAGCGAGGCTGGCCAGACGGTATCCGTCGGAGTGGGCGCGCCGTGCAATGCGGTGCATCTCTTTGCTCCGGTATTTTTCTATATAGCGGAGCATGCACAGAGCCCCTTGCCGGTCGGGTCCGGGCAGGAGCTTTGGATCGAGGTGACTGTGCCTCCAAGCGGGCCTCCGCGCCCGATTCAACTGGCGCTTAAACAGGATGGCGTCTGGAAGCCGCTGTCGTTTCAATAGGAGCTGCGTGAGAAGGCGCGTTTGCCGCGAGATGCAAAGCGATTGCTATTCCCCTGCGTTCAGGTCCACAAGTCCTTCCGGCAGAGCCATCTCCACCCGCCCGGCCTCCAGGTCAATCTTCCGCAAATAGCTCCTGGCAAAGGGAATAAGAATTTCGCCACCTGCGCCGCCGCGGACCACCAGCAGCGCCACCGGTCCCGCCGTCCGGTCCACGTCCTCAATTTCGCCCACGCGCACCGGCGTTCCGCCAGCCACATCCACCAGCGCGCAGCCGATCAGATCGCCGATGTAGGCCTCGTCGTCGGCCAGAGAGGCTCGCTCCGCGCGGGGAATCGCCACGATCATCCCCGCCAACGCCTCGGCGTCACTGATCGAGCTCACCTTGGCAAAGTGCAGCACTATGCCGCCCTTGTGCAGCCAGTGCGCCACCAGCTCCACCTCGCGCGGAGCCGCGCCCTGCTCCGTGTCCTGTTCCATGCCCTCGGGCGGCAGCAGCCACAATCGCCGCCGCTGGGCAAATCTTTCAGGGAAATCGGTCAGAATCTCGGCGAGGATCTCGCCTTTGCGGCCCTGAGGACGGCGGATCCGCGCCAAGCTCACCCATTGCGCCGGCACAGCCATTCTACGTCTGGTCGTCTTCTTCCAGGATGTCCAGCGTGTAGCGGTGATGCAGCTTCATGCTCACGGCGCCCAGAATCGTGCGCATCGAGCGGGCGGTTCGCCCCTGCTTGCCGATCACTTTGCCCACGTCCTGCGGCGCCACCCGCAGCTTCAGGACGGTGTTCTCGTCCTTGTCCACGGATTCAACCGCAACCGCTGTCGGCTCATCCACCAAGGCCCGCGCAATTTCACGGACCAACTCATCGACGGAGACCATATCTTGTTGGGTCATGTTCTTGCCCCTGACCTGATGCATTCAGATTTTGGCGACCGGAGTCTGTGCGCGAATAGTAGCAAAACCAGCCGCCGTCAGCAATTGTTGAGTGCGCTTAACAAAATCATCGGCGCACAAGCATCGGGAAGGAGCAGTAAGGATCAGGCCGCGGCCGAGTCCGCAGCCGGAGCCTGCGCCGGGTGCTTTGCGATCAGCTTTTCAACGGTGGGCGTGCACTGCGCGCCCACGCCGCGCCAGTAGGCGATGCGCTCCTGCTTCAGGTCAACTGAAGCAGGGTTGGTGCGGGGGTTATACGTCCCGACCACCTCAATCGAGCGGCCGTTACGGGCACGGTCCTTCTCAATCACAACAATGCGGTAATAGGGTTGTTTGCGGGCGCCAACACGCGCCAAACGAATCATGACCACGGCGTTACAGTTCCTTTCCAATCCAATACTCTGTTGCGGTCTTCAGGGTAACTCCTGGCCGCCGCAGGCCCGCCGCGTCACGGCCGATCTGCCGCTGACGCCAAGGCGCCCTGACCCAGAAACGGCTGGACGCACCGGCCCAGCCTTACAGCCATTCACAAGACACAACTTCTACTAAGTATCGCTGAAACCGTGCCCTGGAGCAAGTTTCAGGATGTGGAATGCGGGGCGCGAGAGCAGGTAGCCATCAGCCGGCCCGGCCGCCAAACTCCCGAGTCTCCGTGTGCACCTTCACCTTTTCGCCGTCTTCAACGTAAAGCGGGGCCTTGATCTCCAGCCCGGTCTCCAGCCGCGCCAGCTTGGTCACATTGCCGCTGGTGTCGCCGCGCGCGCCCGGCTCAGTATAGGCCACCTTCAGTTCCACCTGCGCCGGCAACTGCAGCCCGATGGGGTTGCCGTTGAACTTGTGCAACTGCACGATGGCGCCCTCCACCAGGAAGTCCAGTGCGTCGCCCATCATCTGGCTCGACAGCGAATGCGTCTCAAAGCTCTCCTGGTCCAGAAAGTACGAGCCGTCGGCGTCGCTGTAGAGGTACGAGGCCTCCACCGTCTCCAGGTCCGGCTCCTTGAACTTGTCGCTGGCCTTGAAGGTTTTGTCGAAGACGGCCCGCGTCAGCAGGTTGCGCATCTTCAGCCGCACCAGCGTCTGCCCGCCCCGCGCCGTGGGCGTGGAAACCTCCACATCCATGCAGTAGTAAGGGGTATTTTCAAACTCGAAGTACATCTTGCGCTTGACGTTAATGGCTTCAATCAATGCGGCCATGCATTCCTCGGCAAAAAGGCAGAATCGGCGGCCGGAAATCTCCTCCGGCTCCTCATCAATTATAGGTTCCGGCGCCAAAGTTGACGCGCGCTCGTCCGCTCTGCGAGACTCACGCCCATGGGGTATAGCGGCAGGGTTGAATACGCCGAGGAGCGCAAGATTCGCTCGCGCAACACGAACATTTACCGGCTGGCACACTGGCCGATCTGGATATGGGTCTTTTTCCTGGCTCCCGGACCGCTCACCTTCAGTCTCTTCGACCGCGGCTTTCATTGGGCGAACTCGGTGTGGCTGGCTGCGGTGCTGATCGGGACTGGCATCGCCGGCCTCAACGCGCAGTTGCCTGGCTGCGAGCACCGCCCTTACATCCTGCGCTTCGACGAGGACAGGCCCAATCCCCTCTACCGCAAAGTCTGCTACACTTTTGCCTGGAACGCCCTGCTCAACTTCGCCCTGCTGAACATGGCCGGCCTGGTCTATGCCGTGGTGACCGGCGCCTGGCGGCTCAAGCAGATTTACTGGTACTGTTATTCGCCGCTCTGCGCCCTGATCCTGCTGCTCGGCATCCTCGGCAAACTGCCCCGCGTGGGCCGCTCCACCCAGGGCGAAGGCATTGAGCGCCGCTACTTCTACGGCACCGTCTGGTCCGTCGCCATTGCGCAGACCGTGCTGCTGGTGCTCTGGAAGACGCTGCCTGAAACCCGCACCGGCAGCCTGATCAAGCTCGCAGCATTCGTCGCCGCGCTCGCGATCACCGGCTCAGCCGCGTATCACGGACTGCTCCCACGTACCCGCCCCATCGTCCCCGGCGAGATCATGATCTCCGACTGAGCGCACCTGACGCGCGCAACAGAACCCGGCGATCCTGCATTATGATGCAGGACGAGAACCAGGTTATGGGGACTTATTGCGACCGCCGTGATCGAGTACCCGCCCTGTTGAGGTCTTTGCTCTCCCAGATCCCCAAGTGCGAGGGACTTGGGAGACCAGATTCAGTGAATGCGCTTACCTCCCGGGGCCCGGGCCAACCGCCATCGGCAAAACCACCTTCTATCGCAAGCTCAGGGAACTGCGCCAAGGGCTGTTTGAGACGCACTGCGGCTCAAATCTATATGCGATCTGATCGCTGGGCGGTGGGAATCTGACTTGTCCACTTCAGGCCAAGCCAAGTGAGATAGCTCAGCTGAATCGTCCAGGTAACTGTGTAGGCGGCGACCACGAAGTGGTGGTCGATTATCTGCTCTATGCTGACCGCATAGGCAGGTGGGTGCGTGGCCCATAGATAGGCACAGCCGAAGAGTGCGAATGCGTAGACGATGGCGAGAGGAACGATGAATCGGTTCAAGATTGTATTCGTTTCGACAGCAAACTCGCTGTCGGCCGACTCCGACTTGCGCAATGCAAGATCGGCTTCGTGGGCAGCCATCTGCTGGCGGTGGCGTTCAACGTAATAGCGAAGAATAAGGACCATCACTCCCCAGGCGAACCACGCGACCATGTTCCACAGAAACACTTGCATCATAGGCCACGCCATACCTGAACCTGTCGCACCGCCAAAAACCGGTGCCGGATGCTGTGTGCGCCACCAGCGGTTTGACATATAGACGATAGGTACGTCGAGCGCACCAAAAATACCCAGTACCGCGGCAAGGCTCTGCATCTGCGGGCCGGCCGCAAAATGGCGCAATAACAGATAACTTACGTAAATAAGCCAGAGCACAAGGGACGTCGTAAGCCGGGCGTCCCAAGTCCACCAGATGCCCCACGCGCGGCGGCCCCAAAGTGGACCTGTGGTCAGACCGACCGTGCAAAAGACCAATCCCACTTCAGCGCCTGCGACAGCTAACGCATCAAAGACCTGCGCCCGATCAAAGTGGTCGCGTCTGGAAGCAAGAAAACCAATCGAGCCGACAAAGCTGACAGCGAAAAAGGTAAACACCACGGCCCATGACGGCACGTGATAGTAGAGAATTCGAAAGATCTCCCCCTGCATCGCGTCATTCGGCGCTACGTAGATAGCCTGGTAAAAGCCCCAAATCATGAGTGCGACGGTAACAGCGGCGTAAAGACCAATGGAGAGTTTCTTCATCAAGAGATGCCTTATTGATTCAGGTGTCGGACCAGTGCGATCCCTTGTGTTCCTGGCATTCGGGCTGGTTGGTCATTGTTCGAATATTAGCATCCACATTTCAATTTCCATTCACGAACTTGTTGCTTTACCTAAGAAGACAGTTCTTGAACGAGTTGGCGGGCGGCCCATGTCCCAAAATCGGGACATGGGCAACCAAATGATAGGATTGGTCCGAATTGAAACCCGGGCCACCAATGATGCCTTTCACATCTACCCACAACGCACGCACCGCGCAGAGGTCCTGATGCAACAAGCTGCCCTAAGAGAACGCAAGCCGATCGATCCAGAGCTGCGGCGGTATCTCGATGCGATTGCTCCGCCCGCCCCGCCTGCCGCCCAGCCCAGCAACGCGGAGATGGTTCAGGCACGCCGCGCGCTGATGATGAAAGCGCTCGAAGGCCGCACGGCGATCCCCGGCCTGCCCAATGGCGTGCAAGTGCGCGATGTGGCAATCTCCGCAAGCCTCGGCGCCCGCCTCTACACTCCGCCCGGCGCCACGAAGCCGCTGCCGGTGCTGGTGTATCTGCATGGCGGCGGCTGGGTTGCCGGCTCCGTTGCGACGCACGACCCCTTCTGCCGCCTGTTGAGTGAAGCTGCCGGGATCATCCTTCTTGCCGTCGAGTACCGCCTTGCGCCGGAACATCCGTTTCCAGCCGCGATCGAAGACACGCTGGCCGCGTTCCGCTGGGCAGCGCAACATGCGCCGGGCTTTAGCGGCGATCCACGACGGCTGCTTCTGGGTGGCGACAGCGCCGGGGGCAATCTGGCGGCCGTTGCGGCCAACCACCTCTGCGCCGCCGATGCAGTCGGGCCGACGGCGCTGCTGCTGCTTTATCCGGTGATCGACCACCCCGGCGCGGCGCACGCGTCGTATACCGTGAACGGCACGGGATATGGGCTTGAGGCGAGCCTCATGCGCTGGTTCTGGGATCAATATGCGCCCGGGATCGCGCCGGATCATCCGGAGATTTCGCCGCTGCACCTCAAAACATTGCCCGCGCTGCCGCCAACCCTGGTGGCGACGGCGGAGTATGACCCGCTCCGCGATGAGGGAATCGCCTACGCGGACAAGCTCAAGGCGGCCGGAGTGGCCGTGACCCACCACCACGCGCCCGACATGCACCATAACTTCCCGGTACATCCCGGCACCGTGGCGCGGTTTCCCCAGTCCGTGGCTGCGCTCAACGATTTTGCCCAGTGGCTGCGGACGAACCTGGCAGGAGCCGGGCGCCCCTAACGGGCCCGTGAGCGGAGGCTTCCCGTGAATTGCGCGACACATTCACTTGCCGTGATCCAAATCATGTTTCGCGAGCCCGGCGGCGCGGTATAACAGACTTGTCATGTGCCTTGCCATTCCGGGAAGGGTCGAAGCAATCACCACGGACGGCCTCGTCCGTATGGGCCGCGTGAACTTTGGCGGCGTGGTCAAGAACGTCTGCCTGGACTACGTGCCTGAAGTTGAGGTGGGCGACTACACGATTGTTCACGTGGGCTTTGCCATCTCGAAGATCGACGAGGAGACCGCCGAAAAGACCCTGGCCGACTTTCGCGCCATGGGCGTGCTCGACGAGGAGCTGGCCGGCGAGGAGGAAGCCTTTGCGCGTGCCGCCAGGGCCGCTCCTTCGCCTTGTCCCGACGGTAGCTGTTCTGTAGCTTCCCAGGTCCCAGAATCGGGACCTGGGGCACCCAATGTTTGTGGGGATGCAGGCATCGATAGATGAAGTACCTGACCGAGTTCCGCAACAGTGAGATTGCCCAGCGCATGGCGCGTGAGATCGCGCAGATCGCCACGCGCCCGTGGAAGATCATGGAAGTCTGCGGCGGCCAGACGCACTCGATTCTGAAGAACGGCATCGACCAGATGCTTCCGCCCGGCATCGAGATGATTCACGGCCCCGGATGCCCGGTCTGCGTTACGCCGCTGGAGTTGATTGACAAGGCGCTGGCGATTGCGGCGCGGCCGGAGGTGGTCTTCTGCTCCTTCGGCGACATGCTGCGCGTTCCCGGCACGGAGGGCGATCTCTTCCAGGTGAAAGGTCGCGGCGGCGATGTGCGCGTGGTCTACTCGCCACTGGACGCCGTGGATCTGGCGGCGAAGACGCCGGGCAGGCAGGTGGTTTTCTTCGGTGTGGGCTTTGAGACCACGGCCCCGGCCAACGCAATGAGCGTGCACCTGGCCCAGCGGCTTGGGCTCAGGAATTTTTCGCTGCTCGTCTCGCATGTTCTGGTGCCGCCGGCCATCGAGGCGATCATGCAGGCGCCGGGAAACCATGTGCAGGCCTTCCTGCTGGCCGGCCACGTCTGCAGTGTGATGGGCTATTGGCAGTATCCGCCGCTGGCCGAGAAGTATAGAGTGCCGCTGGTCGTTACCGGCTTCGAGCCGCTGGATTTGCTCGACGGCATCCGCCGCGCCGTGGTGCAACTGGAGGCCGGCAGGCATGAAGTGGAGAACGCCTATGAGCGCGTGGTGAACTTCGACGGCAACCGCGCGGCGCAGAAACTGCTGGCGGAGGTCTTCGAGGTGACCGATCGCGCCTGGCGCGGCATCGGCGTGATTTCGCGAAGTGGCTGGCGGCTGAGCGCGGCCTATCGCGAGTTCGACGCGGAGGAGAGATTCGACACGGGCGGCATTCGCGCGCGGGAGTCGCCGCTCTGCCGCTCGGGCGATGTGCTGCGTGGCGCCATCAAGCCAGTGGAGTGCGGGGCTTTTGGCAAGCAGTGCACCCCGCGTCATCCGCTCGGCGCCACTATGGTTTCGAGCGAGGGTGCCTGCGCTGCTTATTACAACTACGGCCGGTTTCTTGCAGCTGAAGAGGTGGCGAGCTCTTAGCTTCATGCTTCTAAATCTCTGGCCGCATGATTTTGCAACTCGAGGTCGAGCTTCCCGGCGGCTGAAAGCTCACTTCGCGCGCAGCGCGAGGAAAGGAAGACCTGATCGATGGAGGCTCCAAAGGCAGCGCCTGACTTTGCAAAGTGGATCTGTCCGCTGCCGCTGGCGGATTATCCCGCCATTGTGATGGGCCACGGCGGAGGCGGCAAACTCGGCAGCGAGCTGGTGGAGCATCTTTTTCTGCCCGCCTTCCGCAATCCCGCGCTTGAAAATCTCGGCGATGCCGCGGCGATCGACCTGCCGGCCGGCCGGCTGGCCCTCAGCACGGATTCTTTCGTCGTACAGCCTTTGTTTTTCCCGGGCGGCTCGATCGGCGAACTGGCCGTCAACGGCACGGTCAACGATCTGGCGGTTTCCGGCGCCGTGCCGAAGTTTCTCAGCGCCAGCTTCATCCTCGAAGAAGGATTCCCGCTGGCTCAACTGGCGGCAATCGTCGAGGCTATGGCGAAAGCGGCGGCTGTGGCCGGCGTGCAGATCGTCACGGGTGACACAAAGGTTGTCGAGCGCGGCCACGGCGACGGCTGCTACATCAATACCGCCGGCGTGGGGGTGCTGCGGGATAACGTTGCAATAGGCCCGCATCGCGCCCAGCCCGGCGATGCCGTGCTCATCTCCGGAACCATCGGCGACCACGGCATGGCGATCATGAGCGTGCGCGAAGGTATGGAGTTCGAAAGCCCCATCCGCTCGGATTGCGCGGCGATGAACGGCCTGATTAGCGAAGTGCTGGATGCGGCGGGCACGGCGGTTCATGTGATGCGCGATCCCACGCGCGGTGGGCTGGGTTCAACGCTCAATGAGATTGCCTCAGCTTCCGATGCGGGCATTGAGATTGACGAAACCAGGCTGCCGGTGCGCGAAGAGGTGCAATCTGCCTGCGAACTGCTGGGCCTTGATCCGGTCTATGTGGCTAACGAGGGTAAAGTCGTCTTCGTTGTCGCGCCCAAGGCAGCGGAGCGCGTGCTTGAAGTTTTGCGCGCTCATCCGCTGGGCTGCGAAGCAGTGCGCATCGGCCAGGTGACCGCGGCGCACAAACGCATGTTAGTTGCGCGCACTGCGATGGGCGCACAGCGTGTGATTCCTATGCAGATTGGTGAGCAGTTGCCGAGGATTTGCTAGTAGCTTCATCCGCGCATCGCTGTTACTTCAAGCACCTCTACCGGCTCGCCCTCGGGAAACTGGATCGGTACGCCGTGCTTCCATGCTGATTCAGTAAATGTTCCAAGATCCTTTCCAGTTATCACGGAATGTAACTTGTAGTTACCCGGGGGCAGCAGGGGTAACTTCACCGTAGCTTCCGCCGCGCCCGACTTATTCCGGAAGAGCGCAATCATACCGTTGCCGTTGCGGGCAAAACGCGCGAAGCCATCCCATGCCGCAGGTGTGGTTTGCAGCCAGTTGCCGAGCGGGAAGAAACTTTCGCTGATCTTGGTGCTTCTGCGCAGCTTTTTGAACCAGCTTATCCTTTCGTGATACCACTGTTGGTCGGCGGCGCTCAGCTGGCGCAGGTCGCCCAGCAGCACGGGCGCTGAGCCGATAGCAGTGGCGAAGCGCTCCTGAATCGGCTGCATATCCGCGTGCATATTGCCGATCAGCATCGCCTCCACCGGCATTGAGGCGGCGCGTTGATACAGCAGTTGCCGAACCTGCAATGGGCCTGCCGAATCCGGCTCCGCGTCGCCCACATTACTCATCCAGTCCAGATCGCCGGCTGCCAGCAGGCCCGCATCGATAATGTGCTTCTGCCCCCAAAGCTCGAAGGTGAGGTCGAGTAGCACATCCGGATGCTCCTCGTAGACCTTGCGAGTTACATAGGAGATGCCTTCATAGATCCGGTTGAGCGACTCGGACCAGTTCTCGTGATAGTGATCCCTGGCCCAGCAGCCGGGAGCTTCGCCATACGCATTGAATATCGTGGTCAGATCGAGCTTGACGTAAGCGAGGTGATAGCGCTCGATGGCGTCGTTGATGCGGTCTGCAACCGTCTCGCGATACGCCGATGCCATGCACATCACCGCCTTGGGACCGGCCGCCGTTCCTGTGATCTTAGGCGCTCCGCTCTGGTCGAGAGCAGCCCATTCCGGGTGATCGCGGTAGACTGCTGTCGAAGTTCCAATAGCGGCCATGGGCAGCCAAAGACCCAGCCGCATGCCGTGCGATGCAACCGCTTCGATGATTGACTGCAGCCCGCCGGGAAAAGCCTCCAGATTCACTGCGTTTTCGCCGTACTCCTTCTGCCATCCGTCGTCGATGGTAAAGACGTCCATGCCCATGGCGCCGGCGGCGGCGATCAACTCCATAACGATGTTGTGATTGATTCGCCGCGTGAATGGTTCCCAGGTGTTGTAGATCCACGGCGGCCCCTGTGCATCCACGCGCCGCTCCAGCACCTGCGCGGTGTAAGAGGGCAGCAGCCAATGCGGATCGTTGAAGCCCTCGCCGTTGCGGAACACCACCAGCGATGCAGAGGCCGTGGTGAATTGCTCGCCGCTGGCCAGCGCGCGCTCGAAAGGCATCAGATCGGTGTCATACATGACGCCAATCTGCACATGCTCCGCATCGTAGAAGCCGCTGATCTCGGTGCGCTTCATGCAGCCGGGTACTTCACTAAGAATGGCCATGCCCTGGCCCGTCAGGCCATTGGCGAGCAGGAGGCCCGCATCTTCCGAGCGCCCGGTATAGAAGATCTCGCGCGGAATCGCTCCGTACTGTGTCAGAAGCGTGGTTTCATCCTCGGGGCCCAGGGAGATTACGATGGCTTCGATGCTCAAATGAGTGATGTGCAGCACGGATGTGCCGGAGTTGCGCAGCACCAGATGCTTGCGGGTCGCTGGATGGCCATCATACACGCTGTAAACCACAGACACTTCCAGCGGAAGCTCGTTGTGGCGCAGATGAACGGTGAGCGCTCTACCGTTGGCCAGCGCGCTCTCGCCGGCATCCACCAGGCTGAACGATGCGCCTTCGCCGGCACAGCGGCGCCCGTTGCACACAAATGAAAACTCCTGCGACCTGCGCATCTTTTCCGGCGCGATGAAATCTGAATGCGTTGCGAGATCGGAGAACCGCTGGGTGAACAATCCTGTCTGCGGTTGGAAGGCAACGGTTCTCGTGATGAGGTCATTGCCGATGGTCCAGGTCTTGCCTGAGCCTGCCGCGGCGGCATTCTGCTGCGCGCTGGCTGCTTCGCTGAAATTCCACGGCAGCCACAGACGGCTTGACGCCAACAGCAATCCGTTTTGAACCAGCCTTCTTCTGCTGACCGTGCCTGCGCCTGTGTCATCGCTCATCGTACGCGCCTCCATTCGAACATCGTTCCGGTGCGACCGAATGCTATCACGGCAGGCAACCGGCAATATCCTGGCGGAGTATGCGGCGCGACGAGTAGCCCGAATCTCCACATGGATCCTGCATCAACATCACTGGGCGCCCCGGGTCTCGCTTTTGAGACCCGGGAGAGCCAAACAATTTAGCTCATAAAAACGCCCGCCATCAACGATGCCGGAGTATGGGTGGCCAAGTTCTGGTTTGCCGTGCCGGGGAAGGCGTGGGAAGATACAGCCCACTTCTCAAAATCGAGAAATGGGGCACCCAAATTTCTTTGGTGAAAGCGGAATCAAGACGTGGGCTGTCCGCCAGGAATCGTGAGTCATGAGACCTAATTGTTCTCTTTCAAGTCATTGTTAAGTACCTTGGTGATTGGCTATCTCCGACATCAGAAAAAATTCGCTAAAGTCCTCAAAGTTACAACTCTACATTAGAAGTAGCTAAGACCGCGGAGCGCCGCCGGATCTGGCTTGCCGTCTCCCTGGTCCTGAAAGGTAGATCACCCGACATTGGCACGACTTGCATTTTGTCTGGCCGGAGCGCTTGCGCTCGCGGCATCGGCCTCGTGCGCTCTGGCGCAGACCCCGGCCATGCGCGCCGCACTGCCCGTCGACGAGAGCCGATCGGTGACGCTCGCGGGGAATGTGTACCCACTGGCGCGGCCGGAGTTCGACCGTGGCGTGGTGAACGATGCAACGCGTCTTAACCGGATGATGCTGGAGTTGAAGCTGCCCGCGATCCGGCAATCGGCGCTCGATGCGCTCGTAGCGGCGCAGCACGATCCGGCGTCGCCATCCTTCCATAAATGGCTTACGCCGGTGGAGTATGGCGAGCGCTTTGGCGCCAGCGCGCAGGACGTGGCGCGGGTGGCGGTGTGGCTACAGGGGCATGGCTTCACGGTAGAGGAGGTCGCGGTGAGCCGCCGCGTGGTGATCTTTTCCGGTACGGCGGGAGATGTCCTCGATGCCTTTCACACGGAGATGCATCGCTACCGGGTGGGTGGGATTGCGCACATTGCGAACGCGCAAGATCCGCAGATTCCCGAGGCGCTGGCCAGCGTGGTGAGCGGAGTGGTTTCATTGCACGACTTTCGGCACATCTCGGAGATAGCGGGTGCGGCATTGCAACCGGGCACAAAGACTGCGGCGAATCCGCTTTATTCAGCCGGAGGCACACATTATCTATTCCCAGCCGACTTCGCCGCCATCTACGATCTGAATCCTCTCTATGATGACCGAATCACGGGAGCTGGCACATCCATTGCCATTGCGGGACGCAGCAACGTCAAGCTGAGCGACGTGGCGGGCTTTCGCTCCATCTCCGGCCTGACGGCAAGCACCCCGCAGGTGATTCTGCCGGGAGCGGATCCGCCGCTGGTGGCCGGCGATCAGGACGAGTCGACGCTGGATGTTGAGTGGGCCGGAGCAGCGGCGCCGGTGGCGGCAGTGAAACTGGTCGTGGCGGCGTCCACGGCTACGTCGGACGGCGTGGATCTGGCCGCACAGTACATCGTGAACCACGCGCTGGCGCCGGTGGTTGAAGTGAGCTATGGCAGCTGCGAGCGCGAGATGGGTGCCGCGGAGCTTGGCTTCTACAACAGCTTATGGGAGCAGGCTGCCAGTCAGGGGATGAGCGTGATTGTTGCCTCGGGTGACGCGGGCGCGGCCGGCTGTTCGGAGGGGGCCGACGCGGCTGGTTCAGATGCCGCGGTGAATGGGCTCTGCAGTTCACCGTATGCGACATGTGTGGGCGGGACGGAGTTCGACGAAGGTTCGAATTCGATGCAGTACTGGTCCTCAAGCAACTCCGCAAGCTATGGATCGGCGCAGGGCTATATTCCCGAGGAGGTATGGAATGAAAGCGGATCAAACGGCGGGGCCGGTTTGTGGGCCTCCGGCGGCGGAGCGAGCCTGGTTTACGCGCAGCCTGCCTGGCAGGCGGATGTGAGCGGTGCCAGTGCAGCCAATGGCATGAGAGCGGTGCCGGATGTGGCCATGGCGGCGGCCCAGCACGATGGATACTTCGAATATGAAAACGGTGCTGTGCGCGTCGTCTCGGGGACATCCGCGGCCGCCGCGGCGTTCGCCGGCGTGATGGCTCTGGTGGTCGAGAGCCAGGACGGGAAGAGGCAGGGAAACGCGAATATGAGCCTGTATAAGTTAGTCAACGCCGAGCGTAATCCATTTCATGCAACCCCATCGGGGAGCAACAGCGTGCCGGGCGTGCAGGGGTTCATCGCCAGTGGTGCGGACTACAACCTGGCCACCGGCCTGGGCTCTGTGGACGGCGCGGCGCTGGTGAGCGCCTGGGGTTCTGGATCTGCCGCAAGCGGCTCAGGCGCGAACTTTGCGCTGACGGCTTCAGCCGATAGCGGAACGGCTCTGGCAGGTCAGACGCTGGCGTTCAACGTCAGCGTAACGGGCAGTGGTTCCTCGGCTGATGGCGTCACGTTTACGGCGGCTGCGCCCGCCGGTGTAAAGGTTTCAGTTCAGCCGAAGACGATTGTTCCCGGAGCTGCCGTATCGGTGACCATCACGGTGGATTCCGCGGCAACGGCAGGCAAGTGGAATGTCACGCTGACAGGTTCCAATTCTTCAGGATCGCGCACGGTCACGTATGCGCTTACCGTGATGCCGCCTCCCACGCTGGCGCTGGCCGCCTCGCCCGGCGCTCTTGCCCTGGCTGACGGCAGTTCCGCCACGCTCGTCCTGACAGCGGTTACAGGAGGAGCCTTTAGCGGTGGGATTCAGTTCTCGGTCAGTGGCTTACCGGCAGGCGTCTCGTACCGCTGGTCTGCGAATCCGGCCGTGCCGGCATCCGGCACGAGCACAACTACGGTGGCGCTAATCCTGACCACGGCAGCCCGCGCTCCAGCCTGGTCGGGCAACTTCGCGGTGACGGCCTCGGGCGGCGGACTGGTGTCCTCGCTCAATGTCCCCTTGCAGGCCGGGCGACGGCCGGGGTGTTCCTTCCTGCTCCATTCGCTGCGCTCGCGATGTCCCGCATCGCCGCCGTTACCCGTGCGCGTGCCGATTTTGCTGGCACCGTTCAGGTGAGTATGCGAGCGCCTGTGTGTCTGACGGATCGGATGCAGATGACGCCGAAAACCTCTCAGGCGAAGCGAGCGAATGCCTGCTCAATCCGGCCAGGGATGGAGGCGGTTGTGTCGTGGAGCGTGTAATTGATTTCGAGCACGGTGGCGGGAGGCGCGGCAAGCGCCTTGAGCGCTGCGGCGGCGGCCGGCCAGTCGATGCTGCCGTCGCCGGGCCACAGGTGCTCGTCCTTCACGCCGTGGTTGTCGTGGACGTGCACGGAAACGATCCGGTTACCAAGTGTGGCGATGGCGTGCGCGACGCCGACGGTAATGTGGGCATGACCGAGGTCGAGGCAGACACCGATGTTATGGAGGTGGCCCAGCTCAAGGATCAGGAGCAGATGCTCGGGCGTCGTCGGCTCGCTGAGCAGGTTTTCAACGAGTAACCGGACACCGAGGGGCCGGGCAAATGCGCCCAGGTGTTCCAGGGCGGTATGCGCGTACTCGATGGTGCGCTGCGACCACGTGTCGGTCCGCTCGCCCAGGTGGACGACGAGGTTGCGGAAAGGAACGTGCTCGGCGGCTTCAAGAGCGCGCTTGATTTCGTCCATGGCGTCGATGCGGCGCGCCTTTTCCGGGTGCAGAATATTCACGGCAGGCGCGCCTGCGCGACCCATCTCGCGATCGGGAAAGAGTGGGGCGTGCATCGAGAATGCTTCAAGTGTCCCGGAGCGGAACCACTCGCCCAACTCGACTACATGTTCGCGGTTGGTGTAGTCAAAGTGCTGGCGGGCCGCAAAGATCTCAACGGCCTGAGCACCGGATCGGCCGGCAAGTTCCAGCAGGCCCGGGTGTAAACGATGATTCAGAAACAGGTGAGTAGAGATAACTCGCAGCATGATTCAAGGTCCCCGGCGTCCGGTAGCTATGAAAACAAGCTCGGCTCAACTCCATTTTCTCATTTTTGAGCAGGCTGGCCGGAAACACTGAAAGGCAAAGCCAGCCATCATACAGAATGGCTGGCTTTGCCTTTTCTTACTTACGCTGACTGGAGAATGGTAACGCCACGTTTCTGCGGCGATCCCGCTTCGCGGGAAAAGTAATTCCAGCAAGGCGGATTCGAACTCGACGCCATCTCGCTGGCCGGAAATCTGAGTTTCCAGTTCCACACTCTGCGGCCGCCTAGTGCACAACCACAAAGATGCCTGTAAATAAGATAGGCTCTGAGGCACCATGGTTGCACCTTTTTCGCCTGCAACTTTCGTGGAGCACCCGCGGATTAAGCCGCGCGAACCATCCCGATTCAAGATCGATTCCGGAACCCGGTTGACGCCCGCATTTGCAGGGTAAGCCGCCTTGGGGGCTGGCGGAGATTCGCCGGCTGTTGGCGCTTACTGCATCATCAGTCCGTGATTCATGATCATGTGCGCAGCGATACCCGCGGCAAAACCAAGCAGGATTGCCCAACTCCATTTCAGGTGCGAAGTGAAGGTATACGTCTCTCTCCCGAGTCCCATGAGCGCAACACCCGCAGCCGAGCCAATGGATAAGAGTGATCCTCCGATACCTGCTGTGAGTGTGAGAAGAAGCCACTGCCCCAGGTTCATGGCGGGATGCATCGTGAGGACGGCGAATGTCAGCGGAATGTTGTCAACAATCGCGGATAAGATGCCGATTATGATATTGGCCGATGTACTGCCAAGACCGGCATAGAGGAATTTCGACAACCCATCGAGATAGCCGAGAGCTCCAACGCCACCGATGCAGAACATGATCCCATAAAAGAAGAGCAGCGTATCCCATTCCACCTTTTCGAGAATATTGAAGATGGAAAAAGGTCTTCTCGGAGCCCAGCGCGCATTGCCCTGCAGTGAGAGCGTCAAGTCTGCCGAGTCATTTGCCAGGATTCTGGCTTCGGCGCGATGCAGAAAATATGAATAGAGATTGAGTGCTCCCAATCCCATCATCATGCCGAGAAATGGCGGAAGGTGCAGGGTATGGTCGAGTGTTACCGTGGTTGCGATCGTTGCCAGGAATAATCCGGCAACGAAGTAGCCGCCCTTGCGCGCCGTTGCCGTATATCCTGCCGCGGCTGTCATTTCTTTTGGAATGGAGAGAGAGATGATGGCGGCTGGAATCAGCCAACTGATCAGCGAGGGAAGAAAAAGCGCAAAAAAGTCGTTGAACGGCACCATGCCTCTTTGCCAGATCATGAGTGTCGTGATGTCTCCGAAGGGAGAAAACGCGCCTCCGGCATTGGCCGCTACAACAATATTGACGAGCGCGCCGACTGTGGCCTTTTTGCTTTGCCCGAGAGTTGCGATGGCTACGGTTCCCATGACCAGCGCGGTGGTCAGGTTATCGGCAAGAGGCGAGAGAAAGAAGGCGATTGTTCCAACGGTCCAGTAAACTCCGCGCGCGGAGAGCCGCAACGTTGTCAATCGCGCGCGCAAAACTTCAAAGACGTCGCGCTCCACCATCGTATTGACGAAGCTCATCGCAGACAGGAGAAACAGGAATAGCTCGGCGTAATCGAGCAAGACAATCCGCAACTGGATGCCAACTTCTTGTGGGCGGCCTTTGAGGTGGAAGGCGATGGCGACCAGAATCCATATCAGGCCCGCCGCGATCATGACCGGCTTCGACTTGCGGAGATGCAACTTCTCTTCCGCAAAGACGAGCGCGTAGGCTATGCAAAATACCGCCAGGACGGCAGGGCCGATCCAGGTGCTTGCTAACGGCATCTCATCCACCCACCGATTGACATTTTGCTCCGGGGCCGAACAAATTCATCGTACTATTTCCCGCGCAACAAATGCGGACAAATGCAGCGCAGAGCGTCGCTAAGCGTGCCGTCAGGAGTGCAATTGCGGAAATGACGGGCAGCTTGAAGGGAACATTCAACCTGGACGAGGGCTGCCGAAAGCATGATTTCAGCAGCCTGAGATCGAGGTTTCCCACGACCGGTCCATTCATCGGGGGGTTCCGGGCGAACTCGCGAGCGGCGAAACTAGGCCAGCAACTGCGATGCCTCTTTGGCGAAGTAGGTGACGATGAAGTCTGCTCCGGCACGCCGCATCCCGACGAGGGATTCAAGGATGGCGCGATTTTTGTCGAGCCAGCCTTTTTCGATGGCGGCCTGCAGCATCGAGTACTCTCCTGAAACCTGATAGGCGCCGATGGGCACGTCCACGCGCTCGCGCGCCGCGCGCACCACATCCAGGTAGGGCATGGCGGGCTTCATCAGGATCATGTCCGCGCCTTCGGCGAGATCGAGGTCGATTTCGCGCATGGCTTCGCGCAGATTGGCGCCGTCCATCTGGTAGGACTTGCGGTCACCGAATTGGGGCGCCGAGTCGGCTGCTTCGCGGAAAGGCCCATAGAACGCGGACGCGAACTTGGAAGCATAGCTGAGGATGGGCGTCTGCGCCAGCGACGCTTTGTCGAGAGCGCGGCGAATGGCGGCCACGCGGCCGTCCATCATGTCGCTCGGCGCAACTACGTCGGCTCCGGCTTTGGCCAGGCTGACGGCGGTGCGGGCGAGCAGATCGAGGGTGGGGTCGTTATCGACTTCCCAGCCTTCGCGGCCTTCCACGATGACGCCGCAGTGGCCGTGGCTGGTGTACTCGCAGAGGCACACGTCGGCGATGACGACCAATTTCTTGGAAGCTTCTGACTTCTTCAGCGCGCGTAATCCCTGCTGCACGATGCCATTCTCATCCCATGCACCGGTGCCTTGCTCGTCCTTCGACTCGGGCAGGCCGAAAAGCAACAGGCCGCCTACGCCAAGTTTTGCGGCTTCCTCGGCTTCACGCACAGCCTCGTCCACTGAGAGATTGAAGACGCCGGGCATGGAGCCAACCTCGCGTCGCACGCCCTTGCCGGGACACAGAAACAGCGGGTAGATCAGATCGCCGGGATCTAGAACGGTTTCGCGTACCAGCGCCCGCAAAGATTCGCTGCGCCGCAACCGGCGCATCCGCATTTCAGGGAAACTCATAGCTTGATTTTAAGGCAGCTATCAGCCTTCAGCTTTCAGATCCTTGGAGACGGGGATGCTGTTTGTTCAAAGGGTAGCAGCCGCTCTTCACATCACGTCTGGATGGAATTCCCCGCTGACGTGCCGACGTTTGCGCCTGGGTGCTTCAGGCGGGTCGGCTGGTAACTAAAAGGCTGACAGCTGATAGCTGTTCTTAAAGCTGTTCTTAAAGCTGTTCGTAGAGCCGCGCATTGCGGTAGCCCAGCAGGACGATGAAGGTCCAGATGGCCAGGGCAGTTCCGAAGGGGAATTTGAGAACGCTGAGAATGGCCACGACGATCGCCAGAATCCTTCCCCAGTGGGTATGCTCCAGTAGGCCCCAAGCGGCCGCCAGAGCCAACCCGACCCGGAGTAGGAGGAACATCCAGATAAGCGGGATCAGCGCCGAGCCGAGAAACGCGGGCGGCATCGGACCGTGCATCCAGGGTCCATGCATCCAGGGCGCGAAGTGTCCGGAGAAAAAAGCGCGCATGATGGTAACCCCGGCGAAGCCGATCACCAGCGACAGGCCCGCGTAAATGAACCAGAAAATGCTGAGAAGCTTTACCTTACCGGCATAGCGCTCCACTTGAAACTGAAGCCCGGGTACCGGTGGCACGGGTACTCCGGCCGGGCGGCCACACTGGGAGCAGAACGCCTGGCCTGGCGCCAGATTCTGACCGCATCCGCTGCAAAACATAGTGCCTCCTCTGCTCGCATTGCATACGAGGGTACTACGCAACCGGGGAGCAGCACGTTCCATGGAATTTCAACTTCCAGATCCGGGCCGGCCCCTTCGTTTTTTCTTGCTATTTACCGACGGCATCCTTACGATCCGGCGTGCAACAATGGCCTTACCTTGCAGAACGTGCCCGTGAACACCATAGAACCCGGCGCAATGCTCGACCACTACCGCATTGAGAAGGTAGTGGCGCGCAGCGGCATGTCCACCCTCTACAAGGCGACTGACCTGAACACCGGCCGGCTGGTTGCCGTCAAGGCGCCCCACGATGAGTTGGAAGCGGATCCGGTTTTGCTGGAGCGGTTCCGGCGCGAGCAGGAGATCGGCCAGCAGTTGGATCACCCCGGGATTGTGAAGACCTATGACAATGAGACGCGCAGCCGCTTATATATGGTCCTCGAATGGGTGGAAGGACGGCTGCTCCGCACCATCCTGAACCAGGAACGCAAGCTGCCCATCGACAGGGCGGTCAACATCACCCTTGCCATCTGCGACGCGCTCGACTACATGCACAGCTTTGGCGTGGTGCACCGCGACCTGAAACCGGAAAACGTGATGGTGGATGAACAGGACCGCATCAAGCTCATCGACTTCGGCATCGCCATGAAGGAAGACGCACGCCGGCTCACGATCACTAATTTAGCGGCAGTGATGGGCACGCCGGATTACATCTCTCCCGAGCAGGTGAAGGGCCAGCGCGGCGACCAGCGCAGCGACATCTACTCCCTGGGCGCGATCTTCTACGAGATGCTGACCGGCCAGACGCCCTTCAGCGGCCCCAACCCCTTGGCCGTGATGAATGAGCGCGTGCAGAATGACCCGCAGCTGGCCCGCAAGCTCAATCCTGAGATTTCACCCCAATTGCAGGAGATTCTCTTCCGCGCCATGGAGCGGGAACCGCGCCACCGCTACGCCACCGCCAGCGAGATGGCCTGGGATCTGGAGCATCAGGATCAGATCGGAGTGGAAGACGGCGAGAGGCGGCCGGCGCTGCGGAAACAAGGAGTGCCGGGCGGTCGCAAGCTGCTCCTCTATTTGTTGCTGGCGCTGGTGCCGATCGCGCTCTTCGGGCTCATGCTGTTGCTGGCCAGGAGATGAATGATCCGGAACGGACTGAATCGCTGGATGAGGGGCGAAAAGATGAGCGCGTGAACAGATTTCGCCCGCCTCGGCGTGACCACTTTGCCAAATCCGGGTGGCTTTCGCTCTATCGGTAAGACTCATCCCGGTGAATCACAAACTCCGGATAGGCCCCGCCGCCGAGCTCGTGCAGGTCCATGCCGATGCGCTCGCCGTCGGGATCGACGCGGAAAGGAACCACGCGGTCGAGCAGCCAGAAAAGCAGGTATTCGAGCGGCAGCACGAGGCCCAGAAGTGTAGCAATGCCCACCAGTTGCGCGACAAGCTGTCCCTTCTGCGGCGCAAACATTCCGGCGGCAAAGAGCCCCCAGAAACCGGCGGCGGCGTGTACTGCGATGGCGCCGGAGGGATCATCGATGGAGAGAGCGAGTTCGAGCAACTCGACCAGCAGCGGCGTGAAGATGCCGGCGACAAGCCCGGCGAAGAGTGCCTGACCCGGCGTCACCAGAGCGGCGCAGGCGCTGGAGGTGACCAGCCCGGCCAACCAGCCGTTGGCGCACAGGCTGGCGTCCGGCTTGCCGAAGCGGATGCGGGTCACGGTGAAAGTGGCCAAAATGGCGCCGGCGGCAGAAAGCCATGTATTCAGTATGGTTTCCGGCAGGGCGGCGACCGGCGCATGGAGCCAGAGCACGGCGCCGGCAGCATTCCAGGCCAGCCAGCCGGTTAACGCCAGCAGGCAGCCGAAAAGCACATAGGCGGCATTGTGGCCGGGCACGGCTGTGGAAAGCCCTTCTTTCGGGAATTTGCCCCGGCGCGGCCCAGCGATCCATACCACGGCCAGCGCGCTCAAGCCGCCCAGTACGTGCACCGTGGCCGCGCCACCCGGGTCAAGGAAGCCGGCGCCGAGCGAATAATTCATGCCGAGCTGGGCCAGCCAGCCACCGCCCCAGATCCAATGCGTAAGCAACGGAAATACGATCGCGGCCGTCACGGCGGCCGTCGCCAGGCCGGCCGCCAGCCGCCAGCGATCCGCCCCTGAACCCCAGGGCAGCAAAGCGGCCAGGGCCGCGGAGAGGAGCTCAAAGATCAGTGCGAGTTGCGTCTGGAGTGGAGCCGCGCCGAAGCCGCTCATCAGAAACGGTCCGGAGCCGATCCAATTCCACGATTTGCCCGCCAGTTGAAAGGCATGGCCGGCGCTGCCCGGTGTTCCCGGCACGGCGCCGGCCAAGGTCGCGCCTGCGAGAGCAAAGACGACGGCGGTGACGGCGACGATCGCGAGATTGCCCAGGAGGGCCTGCGCGGCAGAACGCGAGCGGCCAAGCCCGGCATTGATAAGGGCCACACCGGCGATGGCCAATGGAGCGATCAGCAGTAGCGCAAGTGTCAGTGCAAAAACGCTTTCCGGCATCGGCGCGGACAGGGGCGGCGCAAGCGGCGGAGATGGAGGCAGGATGATCGTCATGGCCGTCGATCTCCGCGTGCCGGCATGTGCCCACGCACTGCCACTGCCAGGCCCAGGCCCTCGACTGCCAGTCCGGAAAGGACAAACGCCGCTCTCGGGGCCGGGGCGAGAAATAGGATGAGCGCGGCCATTGAGAGAAAGAATCCGGCTGGCATCAGCAGCAATCCGGCATACTTCATAATCTTCCTTTCTCACCGCCTCGAATCCGGCCGGTTCGCCGGGGTATGGAGACAGACCCCGAGGTGGAACCCAGATTCAAGGTATTCACATGACAGAATGATTTTTCGCGGATCGGCCGGTACACTTTTACGAATTCTATAGCATTTGGTTGCTACGATTGGGCCTGCGGCGGCGGGCAAGAGGGTTGTTGCCCGCCGTTGGGCCCCGTTTTCTCCGCAGAAGTCTCTATTCACATACATCTTGAGGTTTGATCCTATGCATCTTATTCATCGCATAGTCTCGAACCCTCTGGGAGCTTTGTCGGTTCTTTCACTGGCGGCATTCCTTGAGGCGTTCGGAGATTCGCTCTTTCAATCGGGCTTCTATCGCTCAGCTGGGACCGGCCGGGTGCTGGCTCTGGCTGGGGGAGTGATAGTACTGACGGTCTATGGCGCCACGGTCAATGTGCCGCGCTGGGATTTTGGCAGGCTGCTGGGTGTTTACGTTGCGTTGTTTTTCTTGGTGGCGCAAATTCTGAACAAGATTCGCTTTGGGCAATCACCCACGGTTCCCATTTATATGGGAGGTGGGCTGATTGTCGCAGGTGGGCTGGTAATGGCGTTCTGGAAGGGATGAACTGAGACGCGAACGATTCCCTTCGGCGGCCGACGGATGGGCTTGGCTCTATCGCAGTGCGCACGCTGCGAAGTTTTTTCAAGGAAATTTTGGATGAGTAGCCAATTGTTGATCCAACGTGTTATTTTGTTGGCATCATTTTAGTCTCTGGTACGAAAGCCGCCAGAGAGGTAGTTGTTATTCCCCGCAATCAAACTTGTCACAATCGTTTTTCTTTCAAACGGGTTTTAAAACCGCATCCGGCCGGCTTCCCCTTAAGTTTTTTAGGGCCGGAGAGAGCTGCGAAGGCGTGACAGGCTGGTAAATTGGTTTTTCGGGGTTCTCTAAGTCTTAGGGTTGTTGTGCCTAAGAATGATTTTTGTACATAACAGATGTGACCGTCAGCACAGCGGGCACATGCAAAGCGAAAATCAGACAGGGAATCATTCATGCCGCAAATCTTTGACCGCAGCTCCAATGCCCTGGCGCGCGCCAGCCTGGTATTGACGGGGCTGATCGTAATTGCCCTGGGTGTCACATTAGATCAGCTGCAGCGCTCACCCTGGGTGACGCGCCAGGGTCAGCGCGCCGAGCAGCCGGTTCCGTTCAGCCACAAGCACCATGTGGAAGGGCTGGGGTTGCAGTGCCAGTACTGTCACACGACGGTCGAGAAGTCGAGCTATGCTGGCATCCCGCCCACCCGGACCTGCATGAACTGCCACTCGCAGATTTGGACTGACGCGCAATTGCTGCAGCCGGTGCGCCAGAGCTGGGCTACCGGCCAGTCGATTCCCTGGATCAAGATTCACGATCTGCCTGATTTCGTCTACTTCAATCACTCCATCCATGTGAATAAGGGTATTGGCTGTGCAACTTGCCACGGGCGCGTGGATCAGATGCCGCTGATGTATGCGCAAAACACCTTGCAAATGGAGTGGTGTCTGGACTGCCATCGCAATCCGGCCAAGAACCTGCGGCCAACGGGCGAGATCTACAACATGGCGTGGGAGAAGCCATCGGAAGACCGGCCGGTATGGTGTTCGGCAAAGCCGGATCAGATTGGCGTGCCGACGGCGCAGAGCGTCACCTGTGTCACGAAAGATCCGGATCAGGCGGGCGCCGAGATGGCTTCGTTGCAGCTTCCGCCGGGTGGCATGACAAGGGGGATGGCGCCAGATGTTGCTGCCGCTTCCATGCCTGCCGCGCCGGTTTATCAGAAATTCACCAGCCAGAACGCACTGGGTCACTTCCTGCTCGTGCATTACAAGATCAAGACGCCGAGACAAATTACAAGCTGCGATACCTGCCACCGATAAGCCGAGCAAAGAGTGGACTGGAAGGCTAGAGATGAACCCAGCTGCCAAGAACACGGAACAACAAACGGGGAACGCCGTGGATCAATCAAAGAATGAATCCGCCTCGCCCGCAAAGCGCGAGCCAATGACTCTGGCTCAGGTGCGCGAGGAACTGAAGGCCGTAAAGGGTAAGCGCTACTGGCGGTCGATCGACGAACTGGCCAACACTCCTGAATTTCAGGCCGCGGTCGAGCGGGAGTTTCCTTCGGCTGCGCAGGAGTGGGTCGATCCTGTTTCCAGGCGCGGCTTTCTTAAATTGATGGGCGCATCCATGGCCCTGGCGGGTCTCGCCGGCTGCACGAAGCAACCGGATGAAAGAATTTACCCCTATGTGAAGGCGCCGGAAGACCTGGTTCTTGGCAAGTCGATGTACTTTGCTTCGGCTCACCCGTTCACAACCGGCGCGGTGCCGTTGCTGGTGAAGAGCAGCGAATTCCGGCCCATTAAGGTAGATGGCAATCCGGAGCATGCCTATAACCGCGGCGGCTCGGATCCGTTGACCCAGGGCACCCTGCTTGGCATGTATGACCCGGACCGCTCGCAGCATGTGTTGTATCGGGGCGAGGGTCGCGAATGGGCGGATTTCTTCGCGGCGCTCCGCGAGAAGCTGGCCTCCACGAAAGATGGAACCGGCATTTACTTTCTGAGTGCAACCATTACTTCACCCACGCTGGCGCGGCAGTGGAAGGCGGCTCAGGCTGCGTGGCCCAAAGCTAAGCTGGTGCAGTATGACCCGGCGATCGCGGGAACCTGGGCGGAGAAGGGGATCAACACGCAATACGCGTTGAGCGGCACCGAGGTGATTGTGTCGCTCGATGCGGACTTCCTCTCGGGCGCTGCCTATCCCGGCTTCCACAAGCTGGTGCGCGATTACGCTGACCGGCGCAAGCAGCCGGAGAACGGCATGAACCGGCTGTACGCCGTGGAAAGCTCGACGACCACGACCGGCATGAAAGCCGAACACCGGCTGGGCCTGCGGGCGAGCGAAATTCCCGCCTTCGCGGCCGAGCTGGCCAGGGCGGTCGGCGTGGCTGGTGTCGATGTGCCGGCCTATGCGTGGACGCCGGAGCAGCAGAAGTTTCTCGCCACCGTCGTCAAGGACCTGAAGGCCAACGCCGGCAAATGCGCCGTGCTTCCCGGGCTCTATCAGGATCGCTCCGTAGAAGCGCTGGCCCTTGCAATGAACAATGTTCTCGGCAACATCGGTAAGACGGTTCTCGTATCTACAGAGACGGTGAACCCGCTGCCCAGCGACCAGATCGCCGATATGAAGGCGCTGGTGGCCGATTTGAATGCTGGCAAGGTGGATTGGCTGATCATCCTGAATGCCAATCCCATCTACGATGCGCCGGCCGATCTGAATTTCGCATCGGCCTTCAATAAGGCCAACATTGTTGCTCATCTGGGGTCTCACCTGGATGAGACCGGCCAGATCTCCCACTGGCATATCAATTCGGCGCACTATCTGGAGTCGTGGTCAGACGCGCGCGCCTACGATGGAACGGTTTCCATTGTGCAGCCGCTCATTGATCCGCTCTATGGCGGCAAGAGCTCGCACCATATCATGCAGGCGCTTCTTAATGAGCCGATGCTCAGCCCGTATGACGCGGTACGCGAGACGTGGAAGCCAATCCTGGAAAAAGGCGGGAAGGGCGGCGACTTCGAGATGGCGTGGCGCAAGTCGCTGCATGATGGTTGGATTGCGGGTACGGCTTTCGAGACGACAACGGCAGTCAAGGCTGAGATTCCCAAGGTTCCGTCGCCGTCGCCCAAAGATGCGATTGAGATGATCTTCCGGCCCGATCCGAATGTATACGATGGCCGATGGTCGAATGTGGGCTGGCTGCAAGAGCTGCCCAAGCCGGTGACGAGCCTGAGCTGGGACAACGCGGCGATCGTCTCCGGGGCGACGCTGACGCGGTTGGGCCTCGAAGAGGACGATATTGTCGAGTTGAGTGTGGGTGCGGGCACAGTGAAGGCGCCAGTCATCGTGGCGCCGGGCCATCCCGACAATTCGGTGACTGTCTATATGGGGTACGGGCGTGAATTTGCCGGGCGCGTGGGTTCGGGCCAGGGCTTCGACGCCTATCTGATCCGCAATACCTGGGCGCCGCTCTTTGCCACGGGCTCGATCGCGAAGGCCGAAGGTAAATGGGGTCTCGCCATCACCAAGAGCCACTATCAGGATCACCGCGGAACGCGCTTCGGCCAGCAGGGTGACGGCAACAACTCGCTCGAAGCCGACGAGGCGCTCGGGCCGCGCGGCATCATCCGCTACGCTACGCTGGAGGAGTTCAAGGCCAATCCAAACTTTGCCCATGAGGGTGAAGGCCATGAAACTCCGAGCCTCGATACCACGCTGTTCCCCAACTGGCAATACACGGACTATGCCTGGGCGCTGTCGATCGACATGAACAGTTGCGTAGGCTGCAATGCCTGCATCGTGAGCTGCTATGCCGAGAACAACATCGCCGTGGTAGGCAAGCAGCAGGTGCGCATCGGGCGCGATATGCAGTGGCTGCGCATCGATACCTATTTCGAAGGCGATCTGTCCGCGCCGCGCGCGCACTTTCAGCCCATGAACTGCCAGCAGTGCGAGAACGCGCCGTGCGAGCAGGTTTGCCCGGTTGGCGCTACGGTGCACACGCCGGAAGGCTTGAACATGATGGTCTACAACCGCTGTGTGGGTACGCGCTACTGCTCGAACAACTGTCCCTACAAGGTGCGGCGCTTCAACTTTCTGCTCTATTCCGACTATGAAACCGAGAGCTTGAAGCTGATGCGCAACCCCGACGTGACGGTGCGGACGCGCGGTGTGATGGAGAAGTGCAGCTACTGCGTGCAGCGTATCTCCGAGGCCAAGATCCGGGCCGACAAGGAAAACCGCCCCATCCGCGATGGCGAGATTGTGACCGCCTGCCAGCAGGCGTGCCCGGCCAACGCCATCATCTTCGGCAACAAGAATGACAAGACCAGCCGGGTAGCGAAGCTCCGCGCCAACGAGCGCAGCTACCAGGTGATCGCAGACCAGAATACCCGGCCACGCACGACGTATCTGGCCGAAGTTTTGAATCTGAATTCTGAACTGGAAGAGATGCCGGTGGAACACGCACCGGCAAAGGGTTAAATTCACGATGGCAACCAGCGAAGTGAAACCCAAGGACCCGAAAATCGATCCCGTAACGGGCGAATACCGGGTCATTGCGCCGGGCCAGACCTTCAGGTCGGTCACTGAGAAGATATCGCGCATCGTGCTCACGCCGCATACGCCGCTTGGATGGTTTGCCTTCTTCGGCGTAGGCGGAGCGGGCGCCACCATGCTCCTGGTGGCTCTTGTCTGGCTATTCCTGAGAGGTGTCGGCATCTGGGGCATCACACAGCCGGTGGCGTGGGGCTTCGCCATCATCAACTTTGTGTGGTGGATTGGCATCGGCCATGCCGGCACGTTGATCTCTGCCATTCTGCTCCTGTTTAAACAGGGCTGGCGGAATTCAATCAATCGTTTCGCCGAAGCCATGACGATCTTTGCGGTCATCTGCGCTGCGATGTTTCCCGTCATTCACGTGGGCCGTCCCTGGCTGGGGTACTGGCTGTTGCCGTTGCCCTTCACCATGGATGTCTGGCCGCAGTTCCGGTCGCCGTTGATGTGGGATACCTTCGCGGTTTCGACCTATGCCACGATCTCGGTCGTGTTCTGGTATATGGGCATGATCCCGGACTTCGGCACCATGCGCGACCGCGCGGAGTCGAAACTCGCGCAGTATGTCTACGGGATGCTCTCGCTGGGCTGGCGCGGGTCGGTTCGCCACTGGGCGCGCTATGAGACGTCGTCGCTGCTGCTGGCCGGCCTGGCCACACCGCTCGTACTTTCCGTGCATACGGTCATCAGCTTCGATTTCGCCGTGGCCATTCTGCCGGGCTGGCATACCACGATCTTCCCGCCTTACTTCGTCGCCGGCGCCATTTATTCCGGCTTCGCCATGGTGCTTTCGCTGGCCATTCCGCTGCGCAAGTTCTATCACCTCGAAGGGCTGGTCACGGAGCGCCATATCGACAACTGCGGCAAGGTCATGCTGGCCACGGGCTTCATCGTCGGCTACGGGTACGGCATGGAAGCATTCATGGCCTGGTACTCAGCCAACCACTGGGAGGCATTCACCTTCTGGAACCGCATGTTCGGCCCCATGGGCTGGTCCTACTGGGTGCTGGTCACGTGCAATCTGTTCATTCCGCTGACTACGCTTTGGTCGCGCAAGTTGCGAACCAATATGTTGTTCATGTTTGTGCTATCACTGATCGTCAACACGGGCATGTGGTTCGAGCGCTTCGTCATTATCGTGACCAGCCTCTCCCGCGACTTCCTGCCTTCGTCGTGGGGCACTTACCGCGCCACCAAGTGGGACTATATGACCTACTTCGGGACCGTGGGTCTGTTCCTCTTCCTGTTCATGTTGTTTGTGCGCTTCCTGCCCATGATCCCAATGTCAGAAATTCGCACCATGCTGCCGGGGGCCAAGATCAAGCCCAAAGTGGCGGCGGAGGCTGGTGACTAATATGCCCCCACGCGAAGGAACTTACGGCCTGCTGGCCGAATTCGATACGCCGGGCGACCTGATCAGGGCCGCACGGCAGGCGCGCCACGATGGCTGGCGGCGGTTGGACTGCTACTCGCCTTACCCGCTGGAGGAAGCG
>JAJZVZ010000098.1 GCA_021846945.1 Acidobacteriota bacterium
TCTGTAACCTTTTCAAGCGCATCACTGGCAAGAGTAGTGCATCTGACGGGTTTTCGCGAGAAGCCTTTGTGAATAGACAGGTTGGCGACGCCACAGCGGCAGCACCGAATACCCGCCGGCAGAGATTGCAACCGGGCTGCATTAGGCGGGCGGGCGGGTTCTCTGTTAGACTTAAAGTTCTGAGTTCAAACGCAGGAAGACGCTATGTCCATTCATCCAGTTATGCAGCGCCTGGCCGACAAGCTCAAGCGCACCGACCTCCCCGATTTTGTGCCCGGTGACCAGGTTCGCGTCCAGGTCAAGATCAAGGAAGGCGATAAAGAACGCCTGCAGGCCTTTGAAGGCCTGGTGATCGCCGTCAACCACGGCCCCCAGGGAACGTTTACCGTCCGCAAGATGAGCTTTGGCCAGGGGGTCGAGCGCATCTTCCCCTTCAACTCCAAGGTCGTCGACAAGGTGGAAAAGATCCGCAGCTATAAAGTGCGCCGCGCCAAGCTGTTCTACATCCGTGGACTGCGCGGCAAGGCCGCCCGCCTGAAGGAGATCGACCGCGTAACCGGCAAGGTGCGCGCCTAATCTGCTCAACATCCATACCTAAAAGAAACAGCCCCGGCTTTGGCCGGGGTTGTTTCTTTCTGGAGCGCATTGGGCGCTGAGCTCCCATCTCAGGGAGTGTGCTGGTGCTTCTCCGGACGGCTTACGCCGCCAAATTCGCGCATCAAGTTGAGAACACTGCTAAAGCCTTCCTTCACTCCCCAGCGCTCCATGGTCTTGTTGAAGGTTACGCTGCTCGAAGGCGAGTAGGCATTGCTGAGCGCCGTGGACATGGCAAAGCCGAGCATGGCGGAATAATTCGGCGCCTCGCCGCCCTGGTCGTTGAACGCCACGGCCTCGCTGCGCAGCGCCCACCATATTCTCGATCGAACCGAACCGGCCCCCTTTCGGAAGTAGCGCGGATCCTGGTGAAGCATGGTTGGCAGCAGGCCATCGGTAAAGAAAAAGGTTGCGGCAAGATTCGCGGCGTTGTAGCCGTACCGCTGACCGAATGCGCCCCATCCTGATCCGTAGTTCGGGCCATAGCTCGTGAGTTGATCGTACCCTGCAAACATGGCTGATTCGATCAGAAAGGACGGATCGACCGTCTTGCGATATGCCATTTCGAATTTCTGTCTCGTTCGCAGCGGAGCTACCGGAATATTGGGGTCCTGGATGGTCTCGTAACCGGGAAACAGCAGCAGGACGCGGGCATGGGGCAGCGGAGCTTCAGGGAGTGACGTATCAATGGGCGCCTGTGCAAAAGATGCCGTGACCGCGAAAGCCAGAATAAACAAGACAGACACAGATAGCTTGGCGAGTCTTCGATCCACTTTGCACCTTTCAGCGTTCAAGAGTTCACTGCATGTTGAATTCGCCGGGGAAGCAACGGCTCATCTTATAGTGGCGGGGCAGCGCTCAGAGTGGCGAAACCGCCATTCCAGGGGATGGAGCAGACAAATCATACGTTTTGACGTTTCAGAAGCCCAAAGGTATGACATCGGTGCCCGGTCATTGGGTAGTATCTCAATCCAAAAATTCCAGCGCTCAGGCAATCATAAGCCCCAGGCTCGCGGGACGGGAAACAACGATTCTAAACAGACTGTGAACGGGTTTTGCATGCGGTAGGAGTCGTGAAGTGCCTTCTGAAACTGCCCGTGCACACCGGAGGGCTTTTTATACTGGCTACATGACCAGATCCACAGAATGCGGATGGGCGCTGGAGGAAGCTGCGCGCAGAAAGGGAGCGCTTCGCATCGCCGGGTTGGACGAAGTGGGCCGTGGACCGCTCTTCGGCCCCGTCGTCGCCGCCGCGGTCATCCTTCCCCGGGGTTGCCTGCTCGAAGGCCTGGACGACTCGAAGAAGCTTCCCGAGAAGAAGCGCAACGAACTCGACCGCGAAATTCGCGCCAGCGCCGTGGCATGGGCTATTGCCGCAGTAGATGCGGCGACCATTGACCGCATCAACATCCGCAATGCATCGCTGCTGGCCATGCGCCGTGCCGTGGAGCAACTGGCGCTGAGCCCTGATTTTCTGTTGATTGACGGCCGCGATACGATCGACTGGGACTGCCCGCAGCAGGCGGTCATTCACGGCGATGCCACCAGCGTCTCGATTGCCGCGGCCAGCGTGCTGGCCAAGGTGCATCGCGACCGGCTGCTGGTTGAACTGGACCGCGAATATCCCGGCTATGGACTGGCCAGCCACAAAGGCTACGGCTCGCCGAAGCATCTGGCAGCGCTGGCCCGGCTTGGACCGACGCCGTTGCACCGCAGAACCTTTCAGCCGGTCGCGCAAACGCTGCTGCCCTTCGAGGAATAACCGGCTCCGCAATCACTCAGACCGGTACGGGTCGCATCTTGCGGCGCTGCTTCCATGCCAGCACGGGCCGCGCCGCAAACAGAACGGCAAAAACCACGGTCATGGTGATGGGCGTGAGAACGCCGGGCTTGACCTGCCACCAGTAATGAATCACTCCGCAAATAGCGGCCAGATAGATGAGTTTGTGGAGGCGGTTCCAGCGCTTGCCGCCCAGCTTGCGAATCGCCCAGTTCGTCGAGGTGAGGGCCAGCGGCAGGAGCAGCAGGTAAGCGGCCACACCCATGGTAATGAAGCGCCGCCTGGTCACGTCGGAAGCCATGGCGGTGATGTTGAAACCGGCATAAAGGCCCACATAAGTGAACATGTGAAGCGACGCATAAAAGAAGGCGAAAAGGCCCAGCAGGCGGCGGAACTTGATGAGCCAGCCAAGCCGCGGCGAGAGACGGCGTAGCGGGGTGATGGCCAGCGTAATGGCGAGAAGCCGCAGCGTGGCCAGGCCGGTGGCAAATGCAATCGTCGCCGTGGGGTCAGGGCCGAGGTTGTTCGTAACAGCGCCCCACGTAAGCCATGCAGCCGGCGCAAGGCAAGCCAGCCATGTCAGGGTCTTCAGAAAAATCAGAGTCGAACGTTTCATGTATTTGATTGAGCGGAGTTAGGCGCACTACGCGCGTGTTAGCGGAGTTAGTATCTCTGCTGTCGCAAGAAACTAACTCCGCCAAGACCACCTTAAAAGTTCTTCCGCAGATCCATCCCCTTGTACAGATACGCGACCTGGTCGCTGTAGCCATTAAACATCAGCGTGGTGCGAATCTGCTTGTAGAATGGCAGGCCGATGCGCCGCTCAGTCTTCTGGCTCCAGCGGGGATGATCCACATTCGGGTTGACGTTGGCGTAAAATCCGTATTCGGTGGGGGCCTGATCGTTCCATGTAGTATGCGGCTGCTTCTCCAGAAAGCGCACGGTAACGATCGACTTGGCGGACTTGAAGCCATACTTCCACGGAACCACAATGCGCACCGGCGCGCCGTCCTGATTCGGCAGCGTCTGGCCGTACAGGCCGAAGGTAAGCAGGGTCAGCGGATTCATCGCCTCATCCATGCGCAGCCCCTCGGAGTACGGCCAGTAGATGTCTGTCTCGCCTGCCCACTTATCTACATGCCGGTTGTAGTAAGAGAGAAACTGCACATACCTGGCCGAAGGCAGAGGATCGCACTGCTTGACGAATTCAGAGAATGAGTAACCGACCCACGGAATCACCATGCTCCATGCTTCGACGCAGCGATGCCGATAGACGCGGTTCTCAAGCGGGCGCAGCTTGAGCAGAGCATCGATATCGAAGGTGAGCGGCTTTTTGACCTTGCCTTCAACCTTGACGGTCCAGGGCCGGGTCGGCAGACCACCGGCATTCTTGGCGGGGTCGCTCTTGTTCACGCCAAACTCGTAGAAGTTGTTGTAGTGCGTGATGTCGTAGAAAGACGTGAGTTGCTCGCCGGTCGTGGTCAGCGGGCTGTAGACGGTTTGCAGCTTGGTTTCGTCTGCTGCCGCCGCGCCCGGATCGAAGATCTCCGCAAGGCGATCGGCTCCCAGTGCAACGGCGCCCGCGGCGGCGGCGTTGCGGAGAAAGCGGCGGCGGTTCAGGTACTTCAGATATTCGGCCTGTGGTGTGATCTCTGACGAGAGGATGTCGGGCGGTTTGCCGATGAGCATGCTGTGACCTCACTTGGGCTTGGGGAAGAAGCCACCTTGCTCTATTAGACACAACAAAAGGGCTTAGCGTCACAAATTCCTGCAATAGGATTTTGCGTTTCCAGCCTTTTGGCCGGTTTTACCTGGAATCCAAAAACGGCCATTGTGCGAGCCGTCTGGCGCGAATGAGATAAATCAGCGTGCCGGAGACAGCAATGAGCCCGGCGACAGCAATGCCGCCAAGCGCATGGCTGCGATTGGCCAGAATGAAGATAAAGCCTGCCATGGCAGCCAGCGGCGGCAACGGATACAGCGGAATCCTGAAGGGACGCGCCAGTTCCGGCCGTTGCACGCGCAATAGCATCACGCCCGCCTGCTGCAGGAAGAACTGGAGCAGAATCCGGGTGATCACCAGCATCGTGATCACCTGCGTCAGTGAAAAGAAGCAGAAAACCGCGGCGACCAACCCCAACGCAATCAGCGAGCGGTGCGGAATTCCGTGCCGGGGATGGAGAGCGGCGAGGAAGCCAAAGTAGTTGCCGTCGCGAGCGGCCGCATAAGGTACGCGCGAGTATCCCAGCAGCAATGAGAAGACCGACGCGAACGCGGTCCACATCACCAGCGCGGCCAGCAGCGATCCAGCCATGCGACCAAAAGCGGAGCGGGCAATCTCGGCCACCAGTTGCAAGCGAACCACGTCTGTCGCCGCATGCGCCGCGGCATCGCGCATCGAGGGCAAAGCCGCCAGGTTCATGGTCACGTAAAAAGCAGAGACAAAGAGAACCGAGAGCAGGATCGCACGCGGGATGGTCTTCTCAGGCCGGCGCACTTCCCCGCCGAGGAAACAGATATTGTAGTAGCCCCAGTAATCGTACGTGGCAATCAGAGTGCCTTGCGCAAGGCCGCCAAGCGCAAGCGCGGCGGGCATAGCCGGCGCCGCGGGCATGTGCCATCCACCCGTAGCCGCGGCATGCGCAAAACCGGATGTGATCACGCCGGCAATAGCCGCCATGACGCCGGCAAAGAGCACCCAGGCCAGCCGCATGATCGAACTCAGGTTCCGGTAGAGCAGCGCAGTGACCAGCAGACATGCCGCCGCCGCGGCAAAGTTTGCATAGTGCAGCGCGGGCAATGCGGCAAGCGGCGCCTTCTCCAAACCCGGCCAGAACCACGCCAGAAAGCCGGAAAGTCCGATGCAGCCCGATGCGATCGAAAGCGGCGCGGAGAAGCTCAATTGCCAGACGTAAAGAAAGCTGAGCCAGTTGCCGGCGCGCTCCGGGCCGTAGATTTCGCGCAGGAATGCGTACGATCCGCCGGCGCGCGGAAAAGCGGCGCCCAGCTCCGCCCAGACCAGTCCGTCAGCCACGGCGATGATCGCGCCCAGTACCCAGGCCCACACCGAGAGACGGTAACCCGCCGCGGCGATAATGAGCGGCAGGGTGATGAAAGGGCCAACGCCGATCA
Source organism: Acidobacteriota bacterium (assembly GCA_021846945.1). GTDB lineage: Bacteria > Acidobacteriota > Terriglobia > Terriglobales > Acidobacteriaceae > Telmatobacter. Next base: position 5,507 of record JAJZVZ010000098.1, read on the forward strand.
TCTCCAGCATGTTGAAGAGAACGGCGGAGCGCAACCCTATCCGGCGCTGGAGGTTCGAACTGCTCGCGGAGGTGGACGTATGCACAGACATTCAGCCGAAGCGCTCCCCGGATTGTACACTGACGGAGATCATGTTCTTAGCCAAAAGGGATCCCGGAAAAACTTCCCGTAAAGTTCATCGCCCGGCTGCAGCCGCGGCGCTTGCCGCACTGCTTCTGTCGGGCGCAGGCCGGATTTGCCTTGACGGTCAGCAAACGGCGCCCACGGCCACCGGCGAGCTTGCGGAGGTTCCGCTTCCGCAGCCTCGCGTCAATGCCCTTCCCTTGCCTGAAGATCGCGGCCAGGCCGCTCTGGAGCAGACACTCAAGCGGCTGGGCACCACTGCCAGTGTACTGGCGATCGTGGCACACCCGGACGACGAGGATGGCGCACTGCTGACTTATCTGAGCCGGGGCCTGGGCGTCCGCGCCACGCTCTTCACCCTCACTCGCGGCGAGGGCGGGCAGAATGCAATGTCCGCAGATGATGAAGATGCACTCGGCTTGATGCGCACCAACGAACTGCTCATGGCAGACCGGTACTACGGCGCCAAACAGCTCTGGGGCACGGAGGTGGACTTCGGCTTCTCGAAGACGCAGCAGGAGGCCTTTAGCCAGTGGGGTCATCAGCGCGTGCTCTACGACGCCGTGCTGGCGGTGCGGCGCGTGCGTCCCCAAGTCATCATAGCTACCTTCGTAGGCGGTGTAACCGACGGCCACGGCCAGCACCAGGTCTCGGGCGAGATTGCGCAGGAGGCGTTTAAGGACGCAGGCGATCCGAAGGTCTTTCCCGATCAATTGAAGGATGGTTTGCAGCCGTGGCAGCCGCTCGCTGTTTACTCGCGCGCTCCCTTTGCGCGGGTTACCAGCCAGGGCATGTTTGACTATGCCACCGGTAAATGGGCGCCGGCGCGCTTCCGCAACTACGTAACCGGCCAATGGATCGAAGGAAAGCTTCCGATCGACGTCACCATTCCGGTGGGAAAATGGGATCCGGTGCTGGGGCGCAGCTATATGCAGATCGCGCGCCAGGGCTGGGGCATGCAGAAGTCGCAGTACGGAGGCGCGAATCCCACGCTGAGCGGGCCGGGATACTCCAGCTATCATCTGTGGGCGGTGGATCCGGCAGCCAGGGCCGCGGCAGGCACAACAACGGAAAACGACGATCTGTTTCACAACTCCAAGGTCCAGATCGACACCAGCCTGGAAGGATTGACCCATCTGGTGAAAGGCCGCGCACCGGCATGGCTCGCCGATGGGCTGCGCCAGATCGATCAAAGCCTCAAGCAGTTCCAGGCCACGTGTGTCACCAAGAACGAGACAGAGTCCGCGCACGCGCTGGCGCCGATCTATCGGCACACGCTCGATCTGTATGCAAAGGTGAAAGCGAGCAATCTGGACCCCGAAGCCAAGGCCGGTTTGGAGCTGGAGCTGAGCGCAAAACTCGCTGAATTTCAATCGGCGCTGAAGGACATGCTCGGACTGGATCTGGCAGCCTTTACGACGCAGATCGGCAACGAACGGGGCCGCAGCCCGTTCCCGGGAGAATCCGCGGAGGAGACGCCGCGCAGCGTCGTGCCGGCCGAAGAGTTCGCAGTGCGCATCCACACTTCAACCGCCTCTCCTGAGGCTCATTTGACAAGGACCTGGTTTCAAAGCGAAACCGGCGCGTCGTGGACAAACGGAACAAGGATCAGCAACAACGAGTCGGCGGGCACCGCTGACACAGTCTATCGGCTGCGCGTTCCCGAAAACGCGCAGCCGACCAAGCCTTACTTCACGCGTCCCTCGATCGAGCAACCCTATTACGACCTGACTCAACCCGAAGACCGCGGGCGATCTTTCCCGCCCTATCCGCTGTCGGCATGGGCAGAGTTCACCTTCGACGGCGTGCCGATTCGGATGGGAGAAGTGGTGCAGACGCTGCGGCGCGTTCTGGGGCCGGGGGGCATCTACGAGCCGCTCGTCGTAACACCGGCCATCGGCGTGAGCATCACGCCGCAAGCGCGCATTCTGCCGCTCGACGGATCGGCTCTGCCGGTACAGGTCACGGTGCATGCGCAAGAGGCGGCGCAGGGAACAGTACGCCTGCAGTTGCCTGCCGGCTGGCGTTCGGATCCGTTGCAGCAGCAGTTCAATCTGGCAAGCGTGGGAGATACGGAACCGCTGACGTTTTTAGTAAGGCCCGCCGCAACGGCCCAAGGCGTCTACAATCTGATGGCTGTTGCGAAATCTGGTGGCAAGACCTATTCCTCAGGCTGGCGAAGCGTGGGCTACGCTGGACTGCTGCCGTATAACCTCTACAGGCCTGCCGAACTAAAGACCCGCAAGGTCGATGTGAAAATCGCGCCGGGGCTGCGCGTGGGTTACGTGATGGGCACGGGCGATACCGTCCCTGAAGCCATCCGCGAACTGGGTGTCACTCCTGACCTTCTCACTCCGGCAGAGCTCACCTCAGGCAATCTTTCCGCATGGAGCGTAATCGTAGTCGGCATTCGCGCTTATTCCTCACTGCCCGAACTGGCTGCCGCTCAACCCCGGCTCGATGAGTTTGTACGGCGTGGAGGAACGCTGATCGTACAGTACCAAAGCGCAACATTCCCCGCCCCGCTACCGCTGGCAATGGGCCGATTCCCCGAGCGTGTGGTGGATGAGCGTGATCCTGTTAAGCTGCTGGCTCCCGATAATCCACTGCTCGCCTGGCCAAACAAGATCACCCCCGCCGACTTCAATGACTGGATAGAAGAGCGCGGCCATTCCTTCATGGATAGCTGGGCTCCCGGTTACACGCCGCTCACTGAGACTGCCGATCCGGGACAGGACCCGCAGCGCGGCGGCCTGCTGGTGGCGCATCCCGGCAAGGGCACTTATATCTATGTCGCCTATGCGCTCTATCGCCAGCTTCCCGAGTTAATTCCCGGCGCATACAGGTTGCTGGCCAACTTACTGAGTGCTGGCAAGTATCCGGCCCATTAGAAGATTTTCAGTGACGAAGCGCTGAGGAGGACGAGGTAACTTGATAGGAGTTTCAAGAACGGAGCCCGGCAATCGACCCATTGTTAAAATTGCGTGAACGCACGCTGCCCGGCTGTGGAAATTACGGCAGCATGAGAACGGCTTCTTCCCCGCATAAGAAGCCATGATTGCGCCATGACCGTAGCCGCTGACAAAGCGGAATCTGATTCTTCACTCCCCGACTCAACTGCCCAGAACCGCACCGCACTTAGTGCGCGACTAATTCCTGCAATTGCGCGGCAGATTCGCAGGTCGACCTCACTAAGTTCCGGTTGCAAGTTAGAAACTGTACTGCGCTGCTATCGTCAAGTAAATATCTCTTGAAAAGAAGATGAATGTCACATGAATATGCCTATGTGAAAAGCATGTGAATTCGTCAAATATTCATCTGCATCTGCGAGTCTGAATTGCAGTTACTCCTGCATCTGGATAGGTGCACGCTCAATTCACGGTTCCGGACGCTCAGGAGCACTTTGCATTCACTCTGAAGGTCAACGCAGAAGACATTCAACCAGATCTGAAAGGAAATGAGAGGCCCAATGAATTGCAGATTCACAACAGCTGCCGCGGGAATTCTGGCAGTTGGTCTAGTTGCTTCCTACGCTTTCGCCAGCGGCGCGCCGCCGGCACAGAAAAAGCACACATCAAGCAACCGAGCCAAGACGCCTTCTTCGCCTTCGCTCGAAGAGCAGATTCAGGCGCTACGCAACGAGCTTCAGAGCCAGATAGACAGTCTAAAGAATGAGTTGGCCACCAAGGATGAGCAATTGAAACAGGCGCAGCAGTCCGCGGCTGCGGCTCAGGCGGCGGCCGCCAAAGCGGAAGCCGCAGCCCAGTCGCAACAGCAAACACTCACCGAAAACAAAGACGCAGTCACCGCCCTGCAGAGTTCGGTCAACAGCCTGAAGGGCACACAGGCTACACTTGCGACAACGGTCACTAATACGTCTAAAGTTGCGTCCCGCATCAGGGAGGAAATCGGTAATCCGGATTCCATCCACTTTAAGGGCATCACCATCTCTCCCACCGGCAGCTTCCTGGCGGCCGAAACCGATTACCGTTCCGGAGCCACCGGCGGCGGTCTCAACACTGCCTTTACCGCGATTCCGCTGCAACATTCCGACGACGCCCAGATCAGTGAATTCGGCGGTACGGGCCGTCAGTCACGCGTTGCGGTCAGGGCCACCGGCCAACTGAAAAACATGGTGTTGACGGGCTACTATGAAATGGACTGGCTGGGTACCGGCATCACATCCAACAACAATCAGTCCAACAGTTACGTACTGCGACAGCGGCAGTTGTGGGCGGATGCGAAGCTCATTGATGGCTGGGACTTCTCAGGAGGCCAGGGCTGGTCACTGGCTGCTGAAACCACCCAGGGACTTACCCGGGGAACTGAGATTCTGCCAGCCACCATCGACCCCCAGTACGAAGCCGGCTTTGTTTGGACCCGCCAATACAGCTTCCGCGTAAGCAAGAATATCGGCAAGGCGTTCTTCATGGGCATCTCTGCAGAGAATGCTCAAACTCTGAATCCCGCCGGCACCAACCTGCCCACCAACTTTCTGGAGGGCTCGGCCGGAAATGGCGGCGGCCTCTACAACCCTACAGCAAACTACTCCTTCAACCTGGCGCCGGATATGATCGCCAAGATCGCTGTTGAACCGGGTTGGGGCCACTGGGAACTCTTCGGCATCAGCCGTTTCTTCCGCGACCGCGTTTACCCCAACGCGCCCGCGTCGTCTGCCGGAGCATATAACGACACGACGGTGGTCGGCGGTGTAGGTGGCGGATTCCGCGGTCCACTCTTCGGCAACAGGGTCAGCATCGGCCTGAAGGGACTTTGGGGCCAGGGCATGGGCCGTTACGGTTCCTCCACCATCGCGGACGTGACTCTGCGTCCTGACGGCCAGCTCGCCCCGCTGCGCGCCTTCTCCGCACTCAGCACCGTGGAGCTGAACCCCACGGCACGCCTGAACGTTTACCTCAACTATGGCGGCGACTATGTCTATCGCCGCTACTTCGGCAACGAAGGCTACGGATCACCCCTGACCAACATGTCGGGCTGCAACACCCAGCCTGTACCTGGCACCGGCGCAACCAACGGCGCAGTTGGCTATTCGCCAAACGCACCACCGAACTGCGGCGGTAACAACAAGGACGTTCAGGAGTTCACCGCCGGGTATTGGTTCTACTTCTACAAGGGACCAAAGGGCGGACTGCGCCAGGGCATCCAGTACAGCCACTTCCGCCGCGATCTCTGGTCCGGCGCGGGCGGGCCGTCGAATCCGGGCGGTGGCGCGTTCGGCACCGACGACACCCTCTTTACCTCCTTCCGCTACTACCTTCCCTAACTCGCGAACCTCCCGGTTCCATTGCATGCCAGGGCGGCCGGTGTTCCGGCTGCCCTTCGGCTTTATGCAGCCAGCGCCGCCATGATGAGCTTCTTTCGCTCCGCAAAGGTCTCCAGCGTACACTGAAACCGGCCTCGCCCGTGACGATCCGCGCGTTGGAGGATAACTCGCATGAAAAGGATCGGAGTGTTGTTCGGCATGGAGAACAGCTTCCCAGGCGCCCTTGTCGAACACATCAACTCCAGAAATATCGACGGCATCCGAGCGGAATTTCTCCAGACCGGCGCCGTGCACCTGGACAAAGCGCCCGGCTACGCGGTGATTCTTGACCGCATCTCGCACGAAATCCCCTTCTATCGCGCCATCCTGAAGCATGCCGCCGCCAACGGGACCGTCGTCATCAACAACCCTTTCTGGTGGTCGGCTGACGACAAGTTCTTCAATTACACACTGGCTGCCAGGCTGGGCGTCGCCGTACCGCGTACCGTCATCCTGCCGCACAAGCATCTGCCCCACCGAACCAGCGACAAGTCAATGCGCAACCTGGAGTATCCGCTCAACTGGGACGCAGTCTTTGCTTACGTGGGGGAACACGGATTCCTAAAGCCCGTGGACGGCGGCGGCTGGCGCGATGTACACCACGTGCGCAGCCGCGAGGAGTTCTTCCGCGCATACGATCAGTCGCGCGATCTGTGCATGGTCTATCAGAAAGCGGTGAATTTTACTGAGTATTTTCGGTGCTATGTCGTGGGACAGAAACATGTGCGGATCATGCCGTACGATCCGCGCAGACCCTTCGCCGCGCGCTATGTGCAGGAGCCGGCGCGCGCCAGCAGAAGGCTGCTCGCGCGCATCAGACAGGATGCGCTCACGCTTTGCCGCGCCCTGGGCTATGACTTGAACACCGTGGAGTTCGCGGTCGAGAAGGGCATTCCGTACGCCATCGACTTTATGAACCCGGCGCCGGACGCCGACCTGCACTCGGTGGGCGAGGCCAACTTCGAGTGGCTGGTCAGGCAGGTGGCCGAGCTGGCAATCGCCAAGGCAAAGCGCGCCCCGCAACCAGCCGAGATGCGCTGGCCTGCCTTTCTGGGCGCCGGAGCCGCCTCCGCAACAGCGTTGAGGAAAAAGCCCGGTTCAAGAAAGTCAACCACGGCGAAGAAGGCCGATGCGGTTTCCTCTTCCGCGCCGGCCCCGGTTTCTGCGTGACGTGAGTGCAGCTTCTATTTTGATTGCGCCGCCTGCATGGCATCGCGCGTGCGTTTCTCCGCTTCGGCACTCCAGTAGCCGCAGTCCAGCTCAAAGAAGACGGAGGAGTAAGGAATGGTCAGATTGGTCTTGAGGATAAGCATGGAAAAGAGCGTGCTTGCCCTGTCGATCTGACCGATGAGTTCGAGGTGAGGAATCGGCGTGACGGTGGCGCCGGCCAGCAACTCGTTGAGCTTGCGCCGATATTCGCCGATACCGGGCGAATCCGGCTCCTGCACAAAGGCAAACTCCTTGTCCGCGCGGATGTGGGCGCGAACGTGCCGGCTGGCGGCGATGGCGTCGCGCACGGCGCGGACCACTTCGAGATGATCGCCGCCGGTGACGATGCTTTCCACGCCCGGCTGCGACTGCACCGGATAGGCCGAGTCGGCGACCACGATCCAGTTGCGGTGACCATAGAGCGGCAGCAGCTCGTTCAAGCGCTGTTGCCAGGCAGGTAGAACGGACGTTGCATCCTTCGGCATCGAATCTCTCCTCATCGCAGCTTTATTTGAGTTCTTCATCGGCACAGACGGCGACCTTGCCGCACTTGCCTGAGGCCATGAGCGCATAGGCTTCGCCGGCGTGCTCCAGCGGGAATCGGTGCGTGATAATGTCGGCCGGATGCAGGTTCCAGCGAACTAGACGCTCCACCAATTCCTCCATCAGCCATGTGGATGTAACCCACGATCCGTATACGGTCTTCTGGTCATGAATCATGTCGGGCGAAGGGTTGATCTCCACCGTTCCCCCCTCACCGATAAAGACGATCTTTCCCCACTTGCGCGTGGCGCGGATCGCGGTTGCGCGCGCGGCATGATGAGCCGAGCAATCCACCGCGCGCTCGACACCTAGGCCGCCAGTCATTTCCTTTACGGCCGCAGCATTGTCCGGGCCGGACGCCAGAACGGCATCGCACAGGCCTAGATCGAGCGCAATCTTCATGCGCTCGGGGACTACATCGATGCCGATGATCTTGTTGGCGCCGAGCTTGCGGCAGAGCGCTCCGGTGGCCAGGCCGACCGGCCCCAGGCCAGTGATGAGCACGGCGTGATTGCCGTTGATGCCGATCTTCTCAAGACCTTCATAGACGGTGCCGAATCCGCACGCAACCTGCGCTCCGTCAGCGTAGGATAGCTCGTCGGGAAGCGCGATCAGATCTTTCTCTTCGGCGATCATATATTCGGCCATGCCGCCGTCCCGCTGCCATCCGTAAGCGCGGCGATACTTCTCGCTGGTGCAGGAGATCATGTAGCCGCGCCGGCAGTCGTTGCACACGCCGCAGCCCGAGATGTGGTAAACGATGACGCGATCGCCCGTCTTGAAGCGGCGGCAGCCCGCGCCGGCGGAGACAATCTGGCCGCAGGGCTCATGTCCGGCAATCACCCCCTGGTATCCCTCGGGGCCTTTACCCAGATGCTCATGATAGATACAGCGAATATCAGACCCGCAGATGGTGGAAGCCTTGACGCGCAGCAGAACTTCGCCGTGCCCCGGCGAAGGTACAGGAACCGTGCGCATCTCCACACTGGAGTTGCCCGGCAAATACGCCGCATTCATTGTCTCTTTCATCGTTGCGTCTCCATTTTGATGCTGTGATGGAATCAGCCTCACTGCAATATAACCAACCGCGCCAATGCGATTCGGTTCAACAATCCGCAACAGCCTCACGAAGCGAATGCAGCGCACACCGGCGTGCACTACGGAGGCGTAATCTCTCCGTTCAGATCCCACAGATCTTCCCAGCTCTGCCCATCTTTCCAGAGAAAAACCTGGCCTTTGATCAGCCGGCAGTTGCGGTCGAGCCCGGCGATCTGCCGCATCTCGTCGTCGGTCAGCGGATCGCCCACCACGCCTTCGAGGTTGGCCCGGTAATGATGCGTGGAGAAAGGAATCGGCGCCTGTCCGCGCTGCACCGCCCACTTGATGCACACCACCGCGGGATGAATGCCATGCCGCCGGGCAATTTCGACGATCGCCGGATCTTCCGTGGGCGCGGTGTCTTCCGGCGTGCGGTCCCGCTCCGGCCGGCCCGGCGATCCGATGGGGCAGTAGCCGACCGGCTGAAGGCCGTTTTCAACGACAAACCTGAACAGTTCCGGCTGCTGAAAATGCGGGTGCAGTTCCATCTCATTCACCGCCGGCTTGATGCGGGCATCCCGCAGCAGCAGCTGGAGCTTGGGAATGGTCATATTTGAGGTGCCGATATGGCGCACCAGGCCCATATCCACGAGTTCTTCCATCTTGCGCCAGGTCTTCATATAGTTCTCGTGGATGTACGGCCTGGCATGGGGGCTGCGGGAGGTCACGTCACAACCCGGCGGATGAAAGTTGGGGAATGGCCAATGCACCAGGTAGAGATCCAGGTAGTCGAGGCGAAGATCGGCGAGCGACTGGCGGCAGGAGGCAATCACATCGTCCTCGCCGTGCTGGTCATTCCAGAGCTTGGAGGTGATCCACAGTTCCTCGCGCCGGATTCCGCTCTGCAGAATGGCCTCGAATGAGAGGCCGATTTCTGCCTCGTTGCGATAGACCGCCGCGCAGTCGAAGTGCCGGTAGCCGATCGCGGCCGCGCCTTTGACGGCCTCGGCGATTTCCCTGGCGCTGACATGGTCAGATCCAAATGTGCCCAGGCCCACGGCCGGCATTCTGGCTCCTGTATACAGTGTTCGCTGCGGAACTGCCGCGGGATTGATGGTGGTGGCTGCGCTCGGGTTCGGCTTGCTCATGCGGGCTCCATGTCTTACAGTTATCGATAACTGCAATTCATGAAGAATACTTGGCTGCCCGAATCGTGTCAATCATGATGAGGCTAATCCGGCACAACGCCTCCCACGGCCAGCTTAGAGTCGCCGATAGTACTTGTTGGAACCGGGCGGGGCGCGCCATACTCATCACTGGCAAAGCAATCGGTGCGAAAGCAATGATCAATCAGCAGGGCAGGAAGCAGAGGCGCTCGAAGGCGCACAGCAGTGGGCCCGCGCGCTTAAAGGACATCGCGCAGGACCTGGGCCTTTCCACCGTCACCATCTCCAAGGTGCTGCGCGGCCATCCCGACATCGGTGAAGAGACCCGCGCGCGGGTACTGAAGCGAATGAAGGAGCTGAATTATCAGCCCAATTTCGCGGCCCGGGCCCTCATTACCGGACGAACCTGGACCATTGGCCTGGTCGTTCCCGACCTGCTCCACCCATTCTTCGCGCTGGTGGCCAAAGCAATCTCAGCGGATATCCGCGGACAGGGATACAGCCTCATCATCACTTCATCGGAGGACGATCCGGAGCTGGAGCGGGAAGAGATCGGGCAACTGCTGGCGCGGCGCGTTGACGCCATGGTGATCGCATCGGCACAGCACGATACCGATAGCTTTCGCCGCATCGAAGAACAACAAATTCCCTATATTTTGATCGATCGGCGCATTGAGAATCTTCAGGCAAATTTTATTGGAGTGGATGATGAGGCGGTCGGCCTGCTGGCCACCCGTCATCTGATCGAACAGGGCTGCCAAAGAATCGCCCATATTCGCGGTGCCGGCACCAGTACTGCGGCTGGCCGCATGAAGGGATACAAGCGCGCTCTGGCGACCCACCGTCAACCGCAGCCGCCTGGATACGTTGTCCCCGTTGGCATCTCCGGGGATGATCGTGGGTCATCAGGCGGTTATGCAGCGATGGAAAAACTGCTGAGTTTGAAACAGCGGCCGGACGGCGTCTTCTGCTTCAACGATCCGGTCGCAATGGGCGCGATGCACGCGATTCTCGATGCAGGTTTGCGCATCCCTGAAGACATTGCGGTGGTGGGATGCGGCAATTTAATTTACTCGGACTTTCTGCGCGTCCCGCTCACCTCAGTGGATCAGGACAGCGCCGCCATCGGCAAAAGCGCGGCAGACCTGGCGCTTTCACTGGTGGGCAAAAAAGAACCGCCGCGCACGAAGACAGAACTGATGAGCCCTAAACTGGTCGTTCGCGCATCGTCCTTGCGCAAGTAGGCCGCAGCCGGCAGCATCTCGATGAATGCGACTTCAGCGAGCGGACTTCCGCCATCCAGCGCAACAGAGACGCATAGAATTGACCGGCGAGTAAGGCTTTCACGGCAGGATTCTTCGCACCGGCTACGATGCACGGACCAGCAAACAGGTGATGTTGTCGTGCCCCCCCGCCTTATTGGCGGCATTGACCAGCCGGCCGCAGAGATCATTGAGCGGAAGATCGAGGGAAAGCAGCGATTCGATCAGGGGATCGGAGAGCTCGCGGGTCAGACCGTCGGTGCAAAGCAGGAAGAGGTCGCCGGCTTCGGCTTCCAACTCGAAGATGTCGGGCGTAACGCGGCTCTGCGTGCCAAGCGCGCGCGTAATGACGTTGCGGAATGGCGAGCGAAGGGCCTCAGAGACGCTCATGCGGCCCTGGCGGACCTGCTCCT
>JAJZVZ010000099.1 GCA_021846945.1 Acidobacteriota bacterium
CCTTGATGGCGCCCGCTGGTGAAATATGGTCGGTGGTCACCGAGTCGCCCAGCAAGGCCAGTACCCGTGCGCCCAGAATGTCCGCGACCGGCGCCGGCTTTTGAGCCATGCCATCGAAGTAAGGCGCCTGGCGGATGTAGGTCGAGTCCGGCTCCCACTGGTAGACGTCGCCGGTGGGGAACTTCAGCCCCTGCCAGTTGGCGTCACCTTTCGAGACCGTGGCGTACTCTTCGCGGAAACTCTCGCTCTTTACGCCCCTCTCAATCGCTTCGGTCACTTCTTTCTGCGTGGGCCAGATGTCCTTAAGATAGACCGGCTGGCCGGCCTTGTCGGTGCCCAGCGGGTCGGTATCGAAGTTGTGGCTGATTCTGCCTGCCAGCGCATAGGCGACAACCAGCGGCGGGCTCATCAGGTAATTCGCCCGCACGTCCACGTTGACGCGGCCCTCGAAGTTGCGGTTGCCGGAGAGCACGCTGACGGCCACCAGCCCATGTTCGTCGATGCTTTTGGAAACGTCGGCGGGCAGCGGACCGGAGTTGCCGATGCAGGTGGTGCAGCCGTAGCCAACTACGTTAAAGCGCAGCTTTTCCAGGTACGGCAGCAAGCCGGCCTTCTCGTAGTAGTCGGTGACGACGCGCGAGCCTGGCGCCAGCGAAGTCTTGACCCAGGGCGGAACGGAAAGTCCCTTTTCTACGGCCTTTTTCGCCAGCAGGCCAGCGGCGATCATCACGGAAGGGTTGGATGTGTTGGTGCAGCTGGTAATGGCTGCAATAACAACCGAACCGTGGTCCAGGTACTGATCCGGATCGACGCCGAAGCGCTCCTTGACCGTCGTGGTCACGTGCATGGGGGCCTTCTCGGCCACCGCTGTGTCGGCAACGGCCTCGCGCTTCCAAACAGCCGCGGTGCGCGCACCCAGCGGCTTGGCGGTAGGCGCCAGCAGCGAGGGCAATTGCTGGGCAAAGCTGGTGGCCGCATCTCTCAGCAGCACCCGGTCCTGGGGACGCTTGGGGCCGGCCACGCTGGGTTCCACGGTGGCCAGATCCAGTTCCAGCGTTTGCGTGTACTCGGCCTCCGGCGAACTGGCCGTGTGGAAGAGTCCCTGCTCTTTGTAGTAGGCCTCCACCAGCGCGATCTGCTCTTTGCCGCGGCCGGTCAGCTCAAGATAGCGGAGCGTTTCCGCATCTACTGGGAAGATGCCACAGGTGGCGCCGTACTCGGGCGCCATGTTGCTGATGGTGGCGCGGTCGGCCAACGGAAGCGCGGAGACTCCGGGGCCGTAGAACTCCACGAATTTGCCGACAACGCCCAGCTTGCGGAGCATCTGGGTCACGGTGAGGACGAGGTCGGTCGCCGTGGCTCCCTCGCGCAGCTTGCCGGTGAGCTTGAAGCCAACAACCTGCGGTACCAGCATGGATACCGGCTGGCCCAGCATTGCCGCCTCGGCCTCGATGCCGCCCACGCCCCAGCCCAGCACGCCCAGGCCATTGATCATGGTGGTGTGCGAGTCGGTGCCGACAAGCGTGTCGGGATACGCGGTGAGTTCGCCGTTGGCCTCTTTGGTGAAGACCACGCGGGCCAGATACTCCAGATTCACCTGATGGCAGATTCCCATTCCGGGCGGAACGGCGCTGAAGTTGTGGAATGCCGATTGGCCCCATTTCAGGAAGGCGTAGCGCTCGCGGTTCCGCTGGAATTCAAGGAAGGTATTGGCGTCGTAGGCCGCGGGCGTGCCGAATTCGTCCACCTGTACCGAGTGGTCGATGACCAGCTCGGCCGGAACAAGGGGATTCACGCGCTCGGGGTCGCCGCCGAGATTTTTGATGGCGTCGCGCATCGCGGCCAGATCAACGACTGCGGGCACGCCGGTAAAGTCCTGCATCAGCACCCGCGCCGGCATGTAGGCTATCTCTCGGCTCGGCTCGGCCTTGGCGTCCCACCTGGCCAGGAAATCGATGTCCGAGGCGGTGACGTTGACGCCATCTTCGCGGCGCAACAGGTTTTCGAGAAGAATTTTCAGGCTGAAGGGCAAGCGGCTGAGGTTGAAGCCGCGCGCCTCAAGCGCCGGCAGGCGATAGATTGTGTAGGCGCGGCTGCCGGAGGCGAGCACGGCCTTGCTGGCAAAGCTGTTCATCAAGGAAGGCCCTTTCTATCCGCCTGCGCGGCGGATGGTTTCTCAAATCTCAGATCGCGGATTTCGTCCGGTGCGCCTTTCATTGTGGCGCGCCAGGGTGCTTCCGGTTTTGCGCTGCGGCGGAAGACCGGAAAGCAGAAGATCAACGGGATTAGATTACCCAGCGGGAAAGGCGCCGTCCACGGTCGTGACGCCCACGGCGAAACCGCTTGAGCAGGGGCATACCGGCGATGGCAATACGGCTGCGCATGGAGTACGGAAAAATTTTATCGCGGATGGCCGTGAATCGAAAAGATTCCGGCCGGACCTGCGGGATGCGGGCTGCCATGACAACTGGCGTCGGTAATCCGGTCCGTGGCGCGTGCTTACTCGCCTTCAAAATCGCGGTATCTGTCCAGAACGTCGTGCTGGGTGATCACACCTTCGAGCTTGCTGAAGTCGGCACGATTCACCACAGGCATCAGCGGCCAGCGGTCAAGGTAGCGCAGCGCCATCTCGAGAGGCTGGTCGGGGTGCAGGCAGGGAATGGGATTGTCATGCAGAACGTCTCGCAGGACCTGGCTGCCGTTGCCTGACTGGATCATCTGGTCCAGTTCTTCCCGTGTGACGCTGCTCCAGCCAGTGGGGCGGAGGCGAACCAGCAGAACATCATCCGGCCCGACGTGTGCGAGAAGGGAGGCGTTGCCGAGCGCTTCATCTTCTTCCAAAGGTGGAGTCGTCGGCGGTCGCATGGCATCCTCGACGCGCAGGACGTTCTCCTCGCGCTGCTCCTCCATCGACGGCAAATCCATTCCATCCTGGCGCGTAAGCACATCGAAGATCGGCGTTGGTTGAAGGGCGCGCGAGATGACGTAGGCGATGGTATTCGCGATGATGACGGGAACAATGATCGAGTAGTTGCCGCTGACTTCGAGAACCATGAACACCGAGGTCATTGGCGCGCGCAGGAAGCCGGCGAAAAGAACGCCCATGCCCACCAGCGCGTAGGTGCCGGGCGACGCAGTGAGATGTGGCAAAAGGGCGTGTTCGGCTCCGCCGACCGACGCGCCCAGCATGGCGCCGATAAACAACGTTGGCGCAAACATGCCGCCGGGAGTTCCGCTCACAAACGACAGCAGTGTCGCAACAATCTTGAGCAGTCCCAGGATGGCCAGGAACTGCCAGGTAAACCGCCCGTGCATGGCCTGGTCGATGTACTCGTAGCCGGCTCCCATCACCTGCGGCGCGCCCAGCATCGCGATGCAGCCGATGAGCAGGCCGGCAATCGCAGGCTGCAGATAATGCGTCCAGGGGCTCATCTTTTTGCACAGCGGACGCAGGAAGGAGATGCCGCTCGAAAAGGCGATGGACGCCAGCCCACCCACGACACCGAGGACGGAGTAGGCGATAAGCTCAGAGGGCCGCCGCAACTCCACCGCAGGAATGCGGAAGAGGGACTCGGAGCCCAGGAACCAGCGCATCACGACCACGCTGGATACAGCGGAGAGCACCACCGAGCCCAGGATTCCGGCCGTCCATCGTCCAATGACCTCCTCGATCACGAAAAGCACGGCGGAGATGGGCGCGTTGAAGGCCGCGGCCAGGCCGGCGGCAGCTCCCACCGGCGCGATCAGGCGCATGCGGTCCCGCGAAAGGTCGAGGCGGCGTCCGATCGCCGAAGCAAGGCATGCGCCGATTTGCAGCGACGGATCTTCGGGGCCGAGCGAGTGTCCGGAACCGATGGCGAGCGCCGAGGTGATGAATTTGCCGATTGCAGTCCGGACGGGAATATAGCCGTTGTAGATGTAGAGCGCGGCCTTGGTCTGATTGACTCCGCTGCCTCGCGCGAGGGGAAAAACATGAATCGTCAGTACGGCGATGACGAGGCCCGTAATCGTCGGCGCCAACAGCATGCGCGAGGGCGACAGGACCGCGCCTGAGCCCAAGAGATAAATCCGGCACCACTCGATCGCAAAGCGAAAGCAGACTACAGCGAGGCCAGAAAAGATGCCGATGAAGACCGACAAAATCAGAAAGAACCGGTCTTCGCGGAAGACGGATCTCAAAACTGCGGCGGGAATGAAGTTAAGACCTGGAATCTTCGCGACACTCTGTTCTTGCTCCACCGGCGTCGCCGTTTGCGAATTGGATAACGAACTCAGTTCAGTTCTCCTCGTGCAGCTTGGCGATCAGAAGCAGCGCCTGGTCGGTTTCGCTCGGGGCTTTGCACAAAGTTGTGGCCTTCTGTTCGATATTGAAGACAAGCGTCATGGCCGTGTTGGCCAGGTCGGGATTGCGGCGGAGGCCGTAGTCCGTAATATGCGGTTTGAGATCCTCCCACTGTTGGTCCAAATTCTCGAGCCCGGAAGGTGGTCCAGCCGCGCCGGAAGCGGCGCAGGCGCTCAGCCGTTTGCCCGCCGCGGCGAATGCCGCCACGACGATGCGATTGCGCCTGGCAACGGGAATTTGCGGACGGAATGGATCCATCTGCAGCACAAACCCCGTCGTTCTCAACAGGGCGACGCTCTTGGTATCGCCCGGAGAAACCGCTACAGCCGACTCCAGATAACGCCGGGCCGTGGGGTAAAGACCAAGCTGGAACGCCGCCTCGCCGGCGCCCGCCAGCGCCTCCGGGTTGTTGTGCTTCAGCCGCAGGCTTCGCCGGAAGGCCTCAAGCGCATGATTTTCGTCATGTGCGACAAGAAAGAGCCTGCCGAGCTGCGCTTGTTGCGATGGGTTATCGCCTATGGTGGCTTCAAGAGCGATGAGCTGGGCTTGTGCCTGCGTTTCGGCGTTGATTCCAAGCAGGTAATGAATCAGCTCCAGGCGTGCGCGCCTGCTTTCCGTTTCCTGATTATCCGGCCAGGTTGCATAGATCGCGTTGTGGTAGTAGCGGAGGGCCTGGGCGGTTTCTCCCTTTGAAGCCGCAATGCGGGCCAGTTCGAGATTGGCCAGGGCATTTTCCGGCTGCCGGCCCCAGAGGTTGATCAGGTAGGCGTGCGCCTCATCGGTGCGCTTCAAGCCGACGAGCGCCTGGGCGAGACTGAGCTGATAGGCATAATCGCCCCGCGCGTAACGCAGCGCGGCGCGAAACTCGGTCACGGCGGCGCGATAATTCCCGGCGTTCAGGTCCGCGGTGCCACGGGAAGACCACCGGGTCGCGAGAGCGTCCTGCTGTGCATAAAAGATGCGGGAGAGACCGCTAACGGCGAGAATCAGGATGATCGCCAATCCCGACAATACTGCCAACATCACCGGTTCTCGCCTCAGATATTGCGAGAAATCGGGTAACTTTGGCGGTTTGATCATCCTGCATCCCTTGAATAGTCGTTACGCGCTCTGTTCCATCATATCGTGCCGGATATGCGGGCATGAGCCGGGAAGCGGCAGGGCAATCGCATGAACGAGCAAATGAAGGCGAATGTCGTTTTGAAAGGGCGCTATTTGACTCGCCGCGGCGAGCTGAAAAACTCGTTGACACAAGACCTTGCTCGCTTCGAGTTTTTCAGCAGCCTGTAAAGCCCCTGGCCCGTTTGGAGCATTGTCGGGACGTCAGGGTGCGGACCGGCGCAACCCAGGCGGTTCAGCGGCTTCGCGCGCGGTATAGACGCGCCAGAGCCAGAGCGGCGGTCATATTACCCGCTGCGTGCCTGACTCCGGATCTTCCGGGCGCTCGCTACTGAGGCGGCTGCATGTTGTAGAGGAAGTATGCCCGCAGTTCCAGGTACGGCCCATGGAAGGCTCTGGGGAGGGGCGGATAACTCGATCCCGTCAACGCGCCCCATGCCGCACGGTCCAACCCGGTGTCGCCGGAGCGGCCTACCAGGTGCACACTCCCGTCCATCAGCCGTCCGTTGGGCAGCACCTTGAACTCAATCGCGACCATGCCGGATTTGTTGATCGGCGGGTTAACCTCGTCAGGAATCAGTGGATCCCAGGTGCGCTCCGTCTCCCAGTGCCAGCGTTCCAGCCAGGAGGTGAAGTCCACGCCCTGAGTATCTGACAGGATCTGCACGCCACCGGAACCGGCGCCGGGATGGAGCGTCATCACGCTCTGACCAAGATCGCCGGAACTTCCCATGCTTCCCGGGTTTGGATTACGAGCTGCGTTTCTCATGGCTTCACGCAACTGAGACTCGGGATTTTGCATGGCCATGGAAAAATTTGGCCGGGCCGGAACGGCCGCCGGGCGCGGCGCCTCAACCGGTGATTTCTGAACGGGCGGAATGGGCTGCGTGGGTTGAGGCTTCGCCTCCGGAGCCTTCTCTTCAGGCGGCGGAGGTGGCGGCGCAACTGGCTCCGGCGTGGGCTTGTTCAGCGCTTCCAAGGTCTTCTTGTCGATCGGCGGCAGCTTTTCAGGAACAGGCTTCCTGGCGATTTTGGGCTGAATCTCCTTCAGCGCATCTGGCGGCATGTCCAGGTAGGTAAGATCCTTGCGCGCCTTGATGACATCAAAGGGATCAATGACCTTTGGCTGCCTGAAGACGTATCTGGGAATCCAGGTGACCGCGGAGAGCAGAGCCAGGTGGATGAGGATCGCGATCCAGATCCCTTCGCGCAGCCGTGCCCAGCGCCGCTCGTCTTCGAGCTCGCTGATCATCTGTAGCAGTTCGTGGGTGTCGTAATCGACCCAGCGCGAGTTGCGGACGACTTGAGGGCCTGGTTCGTGTTCGCGCGCCTCCGCCTCAGAGGCAGGAACCTCTGCTTCGGCAATGCCGAGCCAATGGCTGGTCTCGGCCGGCCCCTTGAGCTTCTTCACAGTGGCTGGCGCTTCACTGATAGGCATTCGTTCCTAGAGGAGCGTCTCTGGGCGTCCGCTTTCCCCGGCTCCGTTCCAGATCCTTTCCAATTATTTATTCTCTCATCCCAGTGGATTCTAAGGCCAGAGCTGCGCGCTCGGAATGGTTGAATGCACCTCAATCCGTGGAAGATGCCGCGGCCCGTACAATGAATCTTTACACATGTGGACGGATGGGAAGCGGGAAAGGAACCCTGTTTGAAACACTTTTTTGCGCAGATTCTGGCCGAATGGAAGCTGGTGCTTCTCCCGGCGCTCTCCAAATACGGCATTTGGGGCGTGGCCGGGGTTGCGCTGCTGGATTCCTCCAGCATTCCCGTGCCCATGGATGTTGTTCTGGCCGCTTATGTTTGGGCCGATAAGAGCCGCTTTTGGCTGATCTGCCTGCTGGCGGCTGCCGGCTCTGCAATCGGCGGACTTGTGCCTTACGGGGTGGGCCGGGCCGGAGGCGAACTCTTCCTGCTGAAACGCATTAACCGTGAGCGTTTCGAGCGGATGCGGGACCGCTTCGCGCGCCAGGAATTCCTGGCGATGATGATTCCTTCAATTTTGCCGCCGCCAACGCCCTGGAAAGTCTTTGTTTTTGCAGCAGGTGTCTTCGAGATGCGGATAGGCCCGTTTCTGTTCGCGGTTTTTTGCGGCCGGATGGTGCGCTGGATCACCCTTTCACTGCTGGTGCTCAAGCTGGGGCCGGGAGCAGTCGATATCGTGGCGCACCACGCGCTGACCGCGACTTCCGTCGTCGGCGCCCTGGCCTTGGCCGGCTTTGCCTGGTGGTGGATGAAGCGCAGGCGCGCGGGCAAATTGCTGGAAGATTAGCGCGCGTTTCTTACTGCCGAATGCACTCACAACCGGGAGCTTGACCAGTTGACTTTCACGAAGTGGTCATAATATTCTGGTCACATAGAAAGGGAACCTGTCATGCGAAAAATGGCTGCCGCGCAATTCAAAGCCCAATGTCTCGCTGTGATGGATCACGTGTCGCAGAGCGGTCGTCCTGTTGTGATCACCAAGCATGGCAAACCTGTCGTAAAGGTTGTCCCCGCAACTGAATCGGAAGATGAGATTTTCGGAGCTCTGTCGGGCATTGCCAGAATCACAGGTGATATTGAGAACACGGTTCCGGCCAGCGATTGGGGAGCGGCATGATCCTTCTCGACACCCATATTCTGATCTGGATTCTGATTGCTCCGGAAAAACTTTCGTCGAAAGCCAGGAAGGCGATCCTCGCGGCCCGCAAGTCTGGGTCGCTTGCTCTTTCGGCAATCAGTTTGTGGGAAATTGCGTGGCTGGCAGAGAACGAGAGGATCGCGATCGACGTAAGCGTCGAATCCTTCGTGAAAAAATGCGCTTCCTACGTGGAGGTTCTCCCGATCACTGCGGAGATCGCGGTTCGTTCGGTTCAGTTCCCGGATTCCTACCCGAAGGACCCGCAGGACAGGCTCATCGGTGCTACCGCCATTGTCGAAGGTATCCGCCTTCTGACCCACGACGCGCAGATCGCCAGTTCCGGCCTGGTCCCGTTGGCCATTTAGGGCCAGATGACGCCAGCTGGGGAGTGAAGACAGTCTTGGTGAAAGTCCGGCAAAGGTCACCCTTGGCGGTCACACGGGTGCTTGCCGGATTTTGGACGTCGGGCGCATGTACACACCTCACCGTAGTTATGCGTTGCTATTTTGGTGAAGACGGATTTTGATTCCGTACTGGCACGATCTTCACTTCTCCACTTGCTGTTGTGATTTCTCTCACGGCAGACTGTATTCCTATGTAATAAGCATCTTCGCTTGGCGAGAACGTTACTAGCCAAACTTTAGCGATGCTACTTCGATCAAGTGCTTGCGCAAGCAAATCCCTTGCTGGCACCGATTCACCGCCGCCAACTGTTACGTCCTGTTGAAGCAACCCATTGTCAACGAAGCCACCACGAATAATCGGCGTACCACGAGCCAAAGTGACGAGGTTTAGTATTGTGTCTACGGTCTCACTGATTGAACGAGTCGCACGCGGCAAGTGAATTGGAGTGTCTAACATGAGCTGCTTTTGGTTGTCCGCGGTCACTACGGTGAATCTGGAAGATGCGGTCGCCGTGAGCATAAACCGTCGCTTGATGGAGCGGGAGCTTTGATTGATGAGTGAGAGAAGAAATGTAGCTTCATCTTTCGTATTCCCGACTGAGCCAGGCCCTGCCAATCTAACCATAAAAGAACCTCTGCTCAGACGCAGTCGGCGGTTAGGTCCAGTCACGATTTCAGTCGTGGGATAGCGACTCTCCTCATAGTCGATTATCCAACCGTAATGACGCCTGATTGCAGTCAGTGCCTGCAGAAGTGGTCTTGGACTATTTGCCGTAACAGTAACGCTTCCATCTTCAGACGGTACCACTGTTGCGTGCAGCATAAGCCTTGAATTGAGCGTTCCCGGGGATTGTGCGCTCAGGGATGTTAGCAAGCTCAACCAGAACACAAGAGAAAAACGCTTAACTAGTCTCATTGTCATATTTTCTCCTGCTTACTTCACCTCAGTTCATTGTAGAAAATGACGATCGATTAACGATAAATGTAATTGGCAGGTGGCCCCGGTCCCGAAGACCCTTCCAACCCACGCTGAGGGTGCCCCCGGTCCCTCGGCTTTGGGGACCGGGGATGGTAGCACTTTTCTCCCCCCAACCCATCCCAGAGGGGAGTAATCTTGGCGGGTGGCCCGGGTCTGGGGAAGTGCGCCCAACCACCACCTTTGGGTGCCCCAGGTCTCGATTTTGAGACCTGGGCAGGCCTTAACAGCGCGGTGTATCCTTTCCAAAATGCCCCATGGACTGGTTCGATATCAGAAAACTGGCAACTTTCATTTCCTGACCTTCAGTTGCTATCACCGGTTGCCCTATCTGAATACCGCCGAGGCGTGCAGACTTTTCGAGTGCGCGCTGGAGCGAATGCGGCGACGCTACAACTTCGTCGTGGCTGGCTACGTGGTCATGCCCGAGCATGTCCACCTGCTTGTCAGCGAGCCACGAAAAGGACTGCTGGCGCAGGCGGTACAGGCGCTCAAGCTCTCCGTCTCGGTCCGCCGCCGCGAGCAGCCCTTCTGGCAGGCGCGCTACTATGACTTCAACGTCCACAACAACGAGAAGCGCATCGAGAAGCTGCGCTACCTGCACAGAAACCCGGTTGTGCGCGGCCTGTGCGCCAGACCGGAAGACTGGCCGTGGTCGAGTTTTCGCCATTACGCAACGGGCGTAGTTGGAACCGTGGAGATCGAATCGCAGTGGGCAGCTTCACGGCGCGGATGGCAATTGCCGGTTGGGTGGGAAATGCAAAAGGCGGACAGTTGAGGTTCGTGCCCCAGGTCTCAGAATCGAGACCTGGGGCACCCACGGTGGTGGTGAATTTGCGTCCTGAGACGCGAACCGCCGCCGCGTGATCCAAGGGCAAAGAAGTATGATCGCGGCATGCGTTTGGCAAGTGTTCAGAAGCTCGTGCAAGTACCTCGAACTGATAAATCTAGACGCTCATCGACGACGACCCGGGAGTATCGTCGGCAATGATGACCCTTGAGGAATCTTCGCCAGGGACCGCGCACTTTTGGCGGGTTCATCTCTCGGGATGTATGTTCCACCCCAAAAACCGGGGAACCCAGATAACGGGATTTGTACGATTTGAGATCCGGGCCGCCCGCCGAATGAGACGCAGGAAGGTAAACGCTTATTTTCCGGCCATGGCTGCTTTGGCCGGGATCAGATGCGTCCTTTCAAGCAGCACCGGGACTCCGAATGCCAGCGCACAGACGATCGCGGTCGAGATCAGGTCGTTGCGATAGAAGGGCACCGCGGCGATGAAGCAGGTCTCCAGTCCGGTAGGTGTGTGGGGATACATGCTGCTGCCGGCCCAGACGGCATAATTCGAAACCACGAAAAACGAGGTCGGCCCCAGCAGCGCTCCCGCCGTTACGCGGGCAAAGGTGGTCCGTCCGCTCAGCAGAATCCAGCCCAACGCCATGGCTGCTGCGTACCACGCCCAGGTGATGACGTAGCTTTCCCACCGGAAGCTGTAGTGGTAGGCGTAGACCGTCAGATAGTAGTCGGTGGCCATGAGCACGGCCAGCGGAACGAACATCTCGCGCCACGAGCGGCGGGCCCCGAAATAGAGCAGTGCGCCGCCTACGGCGGTGAAGTTCATCCATCCAGCGTGGGGAAGCACACGGGTAAAAACGGCAACCAGCAGAAGAGCGTAAGCCAACATGAAAACCTCAGTCTCTCGGGTTCGTGTGGTGGATTCTCCAGATCGCGGAAGTTCCTCCGGACAGGAGAATCTAGTTCATTTCATTCTCAGGTTACACCGCGGCCGGGTCAACCTGGGTTGCGGAGCCATTTTGCTCAGGAAACAAAATTTTTTGCTTGAGGCAAAAGCGCTTATCGTTGCTGCCGCCCGTCCATCGCCTCGCCGGCATCGATGTGATTATCGACGATGTACACCCAGCCGGCCAACGGCGAGCGGCCTTTGCGTCTTCCCGTGCCGAGAAACGGATAGTCAAAGCGCAGGTCGGTAAATTCAATGGTCGTCCAATGACGGCCCGGTGGTAGTTGTGGAGGTTTCATGGCGGGAACGGGTTCCTGGCCCACATCGCGCACCACGGCCCACATGCCCCAGTCCAGATAGATCTGCCCGAGAAATGTCTGGCGGGCGGCCTCGACGGCTGGGGTGACGGTTGGTTTGTAGAGCACGTCCTGTTGCGGATCGCTGTCAATCGAGCCCGTCCATGTGTTGATTTCGGCGGTCTGGTAGAAATCGGCGGTTTCGAGAATGGCGTGCCAGCGAAAGGGATTGATGGGATAAGGTTCGAGCGAGACACGCCTGACCGGCTCGGAGGTTACCTGAAGATTGTCGAGCAGCTCGCGCGCCTGCGCATGCTCCGCCCAGCGCCAGCACCAGAGCGTCACCATTCCAGCCAGCGCAAAGATTGCCCAGCCCCGCCCGCGGAAGGGCTTTCGCCGCGCGCCGATCTCGCGATCAGCGAGGCCGAAGATCCAGGGCAGCACCAGGGCCACGAAAAAGAGCGCCCAGAGCACCGGTTCGACAATAAAGACAATGCTGCCCTCATACCAGCGGCCATTGAACGGGAGAAACGGCCGTATGCCGTAGTTGTTCGTCCAGTCGAGAAGGATGTGGCTGAGCGCGGCAATGAGCGCCGTCAGATAGAGCCACCGCCAGCGCACGGGTTGCTGCGGCCGCGATTTTCTGTCTTGATTGGGGACATTCGCCTGATGAAGAAGCCGCCCTTCGCGCCAGCGGTAGAGCAGCCAGACCGCTCCGACAACCACGCCGGCCACCACCGGAGCGCCGACGAATGAGTGCGTGATGCCGCGATGGTGCTTTAACCCCTCAACCGGACCGGCAAGCCCCCAAATCACGTCCAGGTCGGCAGCCTCGGCAGCCAGCACGCCTACCAGCGTGGCGTAAGCCGTCTTGCGGTTGAATCCGGAGCGCCCTATGCAGGCACCGGTGAGAAAGTGAGTGAGAGGTTCCATGAAGTCGAACGATCCTTCTTAGAAGCATGACATAAGGCCCTCACCTTGCAGGAATCGCCCTGTGTTGGGTGAATCCGGAGCTGCACTCACGTTCCAGGCAAGCCGAGCCTCTCGCCTACAATCATCATGAAGAAAAAAAAGAGGAGCCGTTCCGATATGAATGATTGGAAGAGACACGGGATCCCGGGAAGACGATTTACAACACAGATTTGGATTGCATTGATTGTGGGCGCATTTGTGGCATCTGCCGCTCAGGCACTGAGCGCCCATGCGCACTTTGGGCCGAGCAATCCGTTTTATGCGCCCAGCAAGCTGCCGTTTCACGCGCCCCCCTTCAATAGAATCAAGGACAGCGATTATCAGCCCGCAATCGATGCCGGCATTGCGCGGCAGAACGCTGAAATTACGGTCATAGCCAACAATCCGGCTCCGCCCACATTTGAAAACACGCTGGTGGCGCTGGAGAAGTCCGGGCAGTTGCTGGATCGCGTGATGGAGGCCTTCAACTGCGTTACGGGGGCCAACACAGATCCGGAACTGCAGAAGGTGCAGGCATATGAGGCTCCGCGGCTTGCCGCCGCGCAGGATGCCATCTATCTCAACACCAAACTTTTTGCGCGCGTGAAGAAGATCTATGAGGAGCGCGCCTCCCTGCACCTCGATCCGGAGTCGCTGCGGCTGGTCGAGTACGACTATAAGGAGTTTGTGCACAACGGCGCGAATCTTTCCGACGCGGATAAGGCGCGGCTCAAGAAGCTCAATGAGGAAGATTCGAGCCTGTCGAACA
Organism: Acidobacteriota bacterium; assembly: GCA_021846945.1. GTDB lineage: Bacteria > Acidobacteriota > Terriglobia > Terriglobales > Acidobacteriaceae > Telmatobacter. The sequence continues at coordinate 13,220 of JAJZVZ010000099.1, forward strand.
CCTTCATGACCAAATTGTTGGCCGCCACCAAGGCCGGCGCTTACTCGACGACTGATCCGGCGGCGCTGACCGGCCTGAGCGCGGCGCAGATGGCCGATGCCAGGCAGGCTGCCGGCGAGCGCAAACAGAAGGGATGGGTGTTACCGCTGCAGAATACGACGCAGCAGCCCGACCTGACCTACCTGACCAACCGGGCGACGCGGCAGGCGCTCTTTGAGGATTCCTGGAACCGAGCCGAGCGCGGCGATGCCAACGACACGCGCGCCACGATCGCGCGGCTGGCGCAACTGCGCGCGCAGAAGGCCGCGCTGCTGGGCTTCCCGAACTTTGCGGCGTGGGATCTTACCGACCAGATGGCCAAGACGCCGCAGGCCGCCGAGCACTTCCTCGATGCGCTGGTGCCGGCGGCAACCGCCAAGGCTGCGAGTGAGGCAAAGGAAATTCAGGCGCTGATTGACAAGCAGCACGGCGGATTCAAGCTCGAACCATGGGACTGGGAGTTCTATTCCGAGCAGGTGCGCAAGGCGAAGTACGATCTGGACGAGAGTGAGATCAAGCCCTACTTCGAGCTGAACAACGTACTCCAGAACGGCGTCTTCTACGCGGCTCACGAGCTCTACGGGATTACCTTCAAGGAGCGCAAGGAACTTCCGGTCTATCAGCCGGATGTGCGTGTCTTTGAGGTCTTCGACGCGGACGGCAAGCCGCTGGCGCTGTTCTATTGCGATTACTTCAAGCGCGACAACAAGAACGGCGGGGCCTGGATGGACAGTCTGGTGACCCAGTCAAAGCTGCTTGGACAGTTGCCGGTGGTCTACAACGTGGCCAACTTCCAGAAGCCCGCGCCGGGCCAGCCCGCGCTCCTGAGCTATGACGACGTGACCACGATGTTCCACGAGTTCGGCCACGCGCTGCACGGAATGTTTGCCGATACCAAGTACCCGAGCCTGTCGGGCACGCAGACGCCGCGTGACTTCGTCGAATTCCCCTCGCAGTTTAATGAGCATTGGGCGCTTTACCCCGCGGTCTTTAACCACTACGCACGTAACTACAAGACCGGCGCGCCGATGCCCGCCGAGCTGGTCGCCAAGATCCGCAAAGCGCAGACCTTCAACCAGGGGTATGAGCTCACTGAACTGCTTTCGGCCGCGGAGTTGGACCTGCAATGGCACACGCTGCCTGTCAGCGCGCCGCTCCAGAATCCGGATACCTTTGAGACGGAAGCGCTCAGGAAGACGCATCTGCTCATCTCGTATGTGCCGCCGCGGTACCGCTCTACCTACTTCCTGCATATCTGGGCCAACGGGTATGCTGCCGGTTACTACGCCTATCTGTGGACCGAGATGCTGGACGACGATGCCTTCCAGTGGTTCGAGGATCACGGCGGCCTGACGCGCGCCAACGGCGACCGCTTCCGGCGGATGGTGCTTTCGCGCGGCAACACGGAGGACCTGGCGAAGATGTATTCGGACTGGCTGGGAGCGCAACCAAGCATCGAGCCGATGTTGAAGTTCCGCGGACTGAAGGAAACCAGCGGCGCGAAGTGATGCGGAAGGCCGCACTCTGCATGGGGTAGAGGAGCGGGACTGCGCGAAGGATCGTAACTCCGGCTCTATAATCCTTAGCTATGACCAAGCCGGAAGCCGCGCACAGGATTGATGAGTTGCGGGAAGAACTCCGCCGTCACGAGCATCTTTACTACGTTCTTGATGCGCCGGAGATCAGTGACGCCGAGTACGACGCGCTGATGAACGAGTTGAAGAAGCTTGAAGCTGCGCATCCGGAGTTGATCACGCCGGACTCGCCCACGCAGCGCGTCGGCGGCAAGCCGGCCGCGGGCTTCAAAAAGGTGCGCCACTCGCGGCCCATGCTCAGTCTGGACAATGCCTATTCGCCCGAGGAGCTGGCCGACTGGGACCGCCGGGTGAGGGAACTGGCGGGTCGCCTGCCAGTGGAGTACATGGCGGAACTCAAGCTCGACGGCCTGAGCGTGGCGCTGCACTATGCGGCGGCGCAGGACGGCGGGGCGCGGCTCGCTGCCGGTATCACCCGCGGCGACGGCGAGACCGGCGAGGATGTCACCTCCAACGTTCGCACCATTCGCAGCGTGCCGCTTTCCATTTCCGCGGATCGTCTCAAGAAGGCCGGTCTGCCACAAGCCTTTGAGGTGCGCGGCGAGGTGGTGATGCCGCAGGCGGCCTTCCAGCGCCTGAACGAGGAGCGCGAACAGCAGGGCCTGGCGCCGGCCGTTAACCCGCGCAACGCTGCTGCCGGCACGCTGCGCACACTGGAGCCCAGCATCGTCGCCAATCGCCGGCTGGATTGCTACGCGTATTTTCTTCTTGTGGAGGGCGAGTACTGGCCGCGTGGCCAGCGCGCTACGCTCGATGCTCTGTCGGCCCTCGGCTTCCGCGTGAATCCGCATCGGCAGATGAGCGCCACAATCGCGGAGATGCTGCGCTTCATTGAAAAATCTGAAGCAAGCCGCGCCGAGCTTGGCTACGAGATTGACGGCGTGGTGTTCAAGGTGGATGCTCAGGCGACTGAGCAGCGCCTTGGCTATACGGGCCGCGCGCCGCGCTGGGCCATCGCGTATAAATTTACTGCCAGATCCGGTGTCACGCAGGTTCTTAACATCGCCGTGCAGGTGGGCCGCACCGGCAAACTCACGCCGGTGGCCGAGCTGGCGCCGGTCTTTATCGGCGGTACTACGGTGAGCCGCGCCACGCTGCATAACGCGGACTTCATTGACCGCCTTGGCCTTCTTGTTGGCGATTGGGTGAAGGTCGAGCGCGGCGGCGATGTGATTCCCAAAGTGGTTGAAGTGATCGAAGACAAAGACCATCCACGCGGGCATCGCAAGTTCTCATTTCCATCTGAGTGCCCGGAGTGCGGCAGCCGGGTGGTGCGAGCCGAGGGCGAAGTGGACTACCGCTGCGTGAATGCCGACTGCCCGGCCAAGCTGCGCGAAAGCCTCCTTCACTTCGGCCGCCGCGAGGTGATGAACATCGAAGGGCTGGGCGAAGCCGCGGTGCAGCAGTTGCTCGATCGCGGCATGGTGCGCAGCGTGGCCGATCTTTATAAGCTCACTAAGGCGCAGTTGGCGGGACTGGAGCGCTTTGCCGAGAAGTCCGCCGGCACACTCATCAGCCAGATTGAAGGCTCAAAACATGCAGGGTTAGCGCGTGTGTTGATGGGCCTGGGCATCCGCTTTGTGGGCGAGCGCACGGCTGAGCTGCTGGCGCAGGAGTTCGGCTCGATGGATGCGCTGATGTCCGCAACGGCCGAGGAGTTGGAGCGCGTTGAGGAAGTTGGCCCGCGCATCTCGCAGGCGATTCTTGAATTCTTTGCGCAGCCC
>JAJZVZ010000326.1 GCA_021846945.1 Acidobacteriota bacterium
GCCCGGCAGACCGGAAAGACCACGCTGACTCGATCCCTTGAGCCTGCGCGGAGCTACTTCACCCTCGACGATGTCGGCATTCTCGATCAGGCCGAGCGCAATCCTGATTCGCTGCTCTCCACCCGGCCGGTCATCCTCGACGAGGTCCAGCGTGCGCCACAGATTTTGCTTGCGGTCAAGCGCGCCGTGGACAGCGCCCGGCGCGCCGGCGATTTCGTCCTGACCGGATCGGCCAATCTCCTGCTGATGAAGCAGGTGGCGGAGACGCTGGCCGGCCGCGCCATCTACCTCGACCTGCCGCCCTTCTGTCCAACCGAATGGCGGGAGCGCAAGGGCGCTCTCTCTCCCATGGATCGCCTCTTCGCCCCGGATTTCGACTGGCGCGAGTGGCCGGACGAGCCCGGCGACTGGACCGCATGGCTCTTGCGCGGCGGCTTTCCACCCGCACTCGAAATCAACTCGGAAGCCGACCGCGGCCTCTGGTTCGCCGCTTATGTGCAGACCTACCTGGAGCGGGATCTGCGCCAGTTGAGCGCGATCTCCAGTCTGCCCGACTTTCAACGCCTGATGATGCTGGCCGCGCAGCGAACCGGCAAACTGCTCAACCAGGCCAACCTTGCGCGCGACGCGGCGCTCAGCCGCCCGACGGCGCACAGATATTTGAATCTGCTGGAAACCGGCTGCCTGATCACGCGCCTTCGTCCCTTGGCGACCAATCCCACGGCGGCGCTGGTCAAAGCGCCCAAACTGCTTTGGACCGATTGCGGACTGGCCGCCTGGCTGGCCGGAATCCGCTCCTCCGCCGATGTGGCGGCTAGAATGGACAGCGGTTTCTGGCTGGAGCAGACGATCTTTCAGACACTGGAGACCTGGCGGTCGCTCGATCCCCAGCGGCGCAAACTGCATTTCTGGCGCAACCGCACCGGTCACGAAGTGGATTTCATCCTGGAAGACGCCGGCAAGTTTGTCGCACTCGAAATCAAGGCGAGCAGCCAGGTGACGGCCAATGACGCGACCGGCATCCGCTCGTTCCGCGAAGATTTGAAGCGCAAATCGTCACTGGTCAGAGGAGTGGTGCTGCATGGCGGCAACGCGCGCCCGCTAGAAGATGGTGTTCTCGCGCTGCCCTGGGAATGGATGATACCTGCATCATAGAGACTGAATCACGGTAATGCTCCCAGAGCTACTTTGTGATACAGAGGATTTGATAGCGATATATGACACAATGCTGCAGGTGCCACGCGCGACTACTGTCCTTGTGTTTGTGACGAACTGTAATCTCGCTGTATCGTGAGTTGAACCCCTCTTGTGGCTTGTCAGGCTCGGGAAGTAAGATGCGAGAAAATCTTGGAGCACAGGAAAAGCGGCGTCGAAGTTCAGAGAAAGGCGGAACACCGAATTGCATCCGCAAAATGCGCACACCATTGGGGACATAGCCTCGCTCGATAGTCGTTTCTACCTGAAATCAGAGTGGGGACCAGTGTCGCCGTACTGGCCGGCGCTGAGTTTTAGAAAGTTGTCGGTAGGCGACTTTCTTCGGGACAACTATGATCCCTCAACCGATTTCATCCTCTATGCAGGGACAGGCGATCCCAAAAAGACCAAGGCTTCTGATTGTCGGAAGCGACTCTTATCGATTTTGGTTGTGGAATCCGGTAAACGAGTTCGAACCGAAGAGCTAGTTCCGTCCACCAGTTGGGAAGCTGTTAAGAAAGAGCACGGCCAGGAGTGGCCTTGGTCATTCGCGGTACGCAGAGGATGGGACTGCGTACACCACCCATGGGCACACGATGTGACGCCTGAGGCATATAGATCTCTTGGTTTTCGCAAGAACATGGGAGGCGTCGTCGAGGTTCCCCACTCGGAGCGTGATGCACTTCTATCCGTTGAAATAAATTGGGTTGAATTGCCGAATCGAAAGGTGGTTGAAACCGTTTCTCTTCGTCAAGATGCTATGCGCAAGACGAAAAGGGAGGCGCGTGTATTGAGCGACGCTCTGAAGAGAATGGCGGCCCTCATTACGGGACGCCTTGGGCCTGGTGGTACAACGAGTAGAAATGTTCCTCCACGGACACTTCCAGAGGGAACTAACCTAGACGCACTTCTTGCCGCGAAACTGCGCGCCCAAAAGAATCTTTGCGCCCTGTGCGGGCAGTTGATGCGATTGGATACTTCGAAGAAGCTCTTGCAGTGCTCCCCGGACCGAATTGACAGCGTTAACCCGTCTTACGGAGAAGATAACCTCCAGATCACCCACTTGGCATGCAATCTAGCAAAGAACGATGGGAGCGCCGAAGATTTCAAAGAATGGCTGAGTGTAGCGTGCGACCAACGGTGAAGGCTTAATTGTTGGGAGTTATAACTGGACAGCGCCACCTTTTCGGCTCGGTCAGGTGCGCTTGTTGGCCAAGCGGAGGTTGGACAGTTCGGTAGCCAGATCGATCCAGCGGTCTTCGAACGCACAAAGGCATCGAACTCGCCCTGTATCACACACTTGGACGGCTGCCCGAACCGGAATCTACCCACAGATTCTGCTGAGGAGGCGGAAGAGCAAAGCATCCCGGCTTGTAGTCCATTCGGCAGGTCATCAGGGCGAAGTTGATAAGATTAACCCGAACCGAAACAAGACGATGGCTGACTCTGTAACTCTCACCGCATCCTCTGCGATGGATGGCCTGGAAGCCAAGCTCTGGGCCGCCGCTGACGCCCTCCGCAACAATATGGATGCGGCGGAGTACAAGCACGTCGTCCTGGGCCTCATCTTCCTCAAGTACATCTCCGACGCCTTCGAGGCGAAGCGTGCTGAACTCGTCGCTCTCGCTGCCGAAGGCGCAGACCCCGAGGACCCGGACGAGTACCGCGCCGAGAACATCTTCTGGGTGCCCAGAGAAGGCCGCTGGTCCGTCCT
>JAJZVZ010000100.1 GCA_021846945.1 Acidobacteriota bacterium
ACTTCGCCGCGCACTCCCCGCTCCCGGCGGAGCCGGCCATCAATGTACAGAAGAACATTCAGTTGCCGGATAATCCCACTTTGCCGACGCTGGGCGTCAAGGATTCGGTGAACGTCAAGCTGGCATCGAATGGCCAGGGTTCGGGCGCGGGCATAGGAACAGGCAGCGGCGGCGGATTGGGTTCAGGAACCGGTAACGGCTATGGCCCGGGCTCCGGCGGCAACGTTGGCGGTGGCGTCTACCGCGTCGGCGGCGGGATCTCGGCTCCAGTGCCGCTGAATACCGTCGAGGCTGAGTTTTCCGACGAAGCGCGCCGCGCCAAGTACCAGGGCGTATGCCTGATTTCGATGATTGTGGACGCGCACGGGATGCCGCAGAATCCTCGCGTGATCCGGCCGCTCGGCATGGGGCTGGACGAAAAGGCCCTGGAGGCGGTGCGCAAGTACCGGTTCAAGCCGGCCTTGAAGGACGGCAAGACTCCGGTGCCCGTCATGATTACCGTAGAGGTCAACTTCCGGCTCTATTGACAGTCCAGGTTGCTCGCACTTGAGATAGAAAAGAGCGGGACGCTGAGGCGTTCCGCTCTTTTCTTGATGCGCAGCGAAAATTGCCGTCCTGGGCAGTCGGAAGCCAGAACCTGATTGGAATTTTCAGCGAAAGGCGCGCCCGAAAAAAGTCAAAGTGACCAGGGTCTTATAACAAGGTAAACCCGGAGCCCGCAGTGTGCGGGGCTTTCAGCCGTGTCCGAGTTGGGAGCCCATTCATCCCCTCCGAAGAAGCTGATGAAGTTGCCTATCTTTGTTCCGGCTGCCTTGCAGGCCGTGATCGTACAGTGCTCAAAATGCATTAGAGTGTTAAGCGAACGGTATTAACCTAGTCGGTGGCCTTTCAATGAAAGGCTTGGAAAATACAATAAGTAGCGCTTTGCCCAGCACCAGCCGTCTCGTGTGAGATGCGCAAGAGGAGGTTATTCGGTGAAATCCCAAAGTGATCCTAAATCCAACTTCAGTGGCGTTTCAGATAGGAGAGACTTTCTCAAAGCCTCGGTGGCTGGTGCGGTTGGGGCCGTTCTGGGGTCTGGTACATCAGCCAGTGGACTTCCGACGACATCCCCGCGTCCCAACATCATTTATATCCATTCGCATGACACCGGCCGACTTACCAGCCCTTATGGTTACTCGGTTCCGACGCCAAATCTCCAACGGCTTGCAGAAGAGGGTGTCCTTTTCCGGGAGGCATTTAATGCTGCTCCCACGTGTTCCCCGAGCCGGGCAAGTCTCTTGACTGGCGAGTGCCCGCACAGTAATGGCATGCTGGGCCTCGTCAACCGCGGATTTTCCATGACGCCCGAAGGTTACCAGCACCATATCGTCCGCACTCTACGACGGGAGGCGGGATACTACTCAGCGCTGATTGGCTTGCAGCACATCGCCCAAGATCCGCACACCATTGGATACGATTACGTCGAATCTCCCATTCAGCCCGGGAATCGGGTTGCTGGGGTTGCACCGCGCGCCGTTCGCTTTTTACAAAGCCGCCCCAAGCAGCCCTTCTGGCTTACCGTGGGTTTCTTTGAGACTCACCGGCCTTACCACGTGGCCGCGCCTGAAGACGACGTGCGTTATATGGAGCCTCCCAAGCCTATTCCAGATGTGCCGCCCAGCCGGCGGGATATGGCTGATTTTCATGAGACAGTGAGGACGCTTGATTGGGGCGTGGGGGAAGTGCTGGGGGCCCTTGAGGCCACGGGTTTGGCGGAAAACACGCTTGTCATATCAACCACCGATCATGGCATTGCCTGGCCAGAGATGAAATGCAACCTCTACGACGGCGGGATGGGGGTCCATTGGATTATGCGCGGCCCTGGAGGGTTTACGGGAGGCAAAGTGTGTGACGCCATGATCTCCCATCTTGACTTGTATCCCACCCTTTGCGAACTGCTCAACATCGCGCCTCCCGCATGGCTCCAGGGCCGGTCTTTTATGCCTGTGCTGCGCGGGGAGACTCAGGAGATCAACGAAGCCATCTTCTCTGAAGTCAACTATCACGCGTCGTATGAGCCCAAGCGGGCCGTGCGAACGAAGCGGTGGAAGTACATCCGCCGTTACGATGGGCGCATTCACCCGGTCCTGCCAAACTGCGATGATGGGCCGACGAAGACCTATTGGGTGGAAAACGGTTGGGCCAAGCAGTACGTTGCTCCAGAGGCTCTATACGACTTGCTCTTCGATCCCAATGAACGGAATAATCTGGCAACGGACCCGAACTATCGCTCGACACTCGATGCAATGAGGAAGCGTCTCGATACCTGGATGCGCGCGACAAATGATCCTTTGTTGCGCGGCCCGGTTCCCGCTCCACGGGGAGCGAGGGTCAATGATCCGAATGAACTCTCGCCTCGCGATCCTGCTACAGTTGTAAGCTGAACCAATAGTTCGCCGGATCGTCACTAGGATAGCGAGTTATCTGCTCCTCGTTGACCTGCAACTCTTGAGCTTCGGGTCCGCCGGGAATGGTTCATGCGGAATCCCGCATGATTAGCGGCGCATCCAGGTAGATCCGGCGAACTTTTGCGGATCGCGTCTGCACCTTCTCGATCAGCAACTCCGCAGCCTTCTTTCCCATCTCAAATGGCTGAATGGCAAACGTGGTTAACTGCGGTTTGAGAGACGTATCGGCCGTGCCATACTCTCTGCCGAGAACGCTCACATCTTCTGGTATCCGCAGGCGCAACTCTTCAACCGTCCGATATACATCAGGAACCATCTGGCCGTCTGCGCAGTAAATGGCGGTAGGAGGGTTCGGGTGCGAAAACCAGGAGATGATTTTGTCGTGAATTACCGCCGGGTTGTACTCGCTTGGAAAGTAGAGTTTGGAGTCAAACCGCCTGCCAACATTGGAAAGACCGGATTTAAAGCCGGAGAGAATCTGCGGCGTCATGGGGCTTTTCGCAGCGCCGCAGATCAGCGCAATCCTTGAATGGCCCTTATCAGCAAGGTATTCCGCGCCGCGCCGTCCCAATTCAAAATCATCCACTCCAACATAGTTGATCTTGTCCTCTCCGGCGTAGCAGTTGGTCATCACAAATGGAATGCGCGCCTCGTTGAGATCGCAGATGCTTTCCTTCATATCCTGGAGAGAACAGAGCCTGGTGTTCAACACGATGACTCCATCGACAAAACGGCTCTGTGTCAATTCGCCCTTCGTGATCCTGCCGCTCATCGTGCTGTGCGAATAAATCATCAGGTGGTAGCCGTGCTCCATGACGCAGCTCTGAATGCCGGAAAGGACTGCCGCGATGAAATTGTTGAAGAAAATTGGATCTCTCATCGGAACGACGAGTCCGAGAATCCTGGCGGAGCCGCGGCTGAGCGCCTGCGCCAGCCCACTGGGAGCGTATCCAAGCTTGGCCGCAACTTCCAGAATCTGCTCTCTTTTTCGAGCGCCTACCCTGGGTGTCTTTGGATTGTTCATGACCAAAGACACTGCCGCAATGGACACCTGCGCGGCTCTTGCCACATCGTAAATGGTCGCCATGTTATGTCCTCAAGTTCAACGGCGGATCCTGCCCCAGTAACTTTCTATTGATTGTAGAGGATGGTGCATTCGTCTGAACGGCCGGGCGCGGATGATTCCGGGGCTTCTCTTATCAGGAACAGATTGAAAATCAGATAGCGGCGTTCTGCCTGGTCACGTCCTGCAACCTTTGGTGTTAAGGCCTTGACTAGAAACGAACCACCGTCAGGCCTGCAAATGGCGCCAGCATGGCATGATCCGAATCGCAGAATGAAGGCATAATACGGCGGGAACGGCCACATTCGCAAGGAGCGGTGAAGATTCGATCCGCTCTGCCCATGCGCTCGGGCGGAACCCCGACCGGGGTTCCCAGCCGCCGGACTTTCATCTTTCGGCGTCTTGTGATGCTGAAATGTGTGAAAAGGGCTTAATTAAACGCTTGACATGAATTCCGCGGCGCGGCTAATATTTGCTGCGGATCGGTGGAGCGCTTAACTTACTCGCGTTCCTTCCTTTGAGACAAATCACAAAGGCAAGCCGGAAACACAGTCTCCTTTAGCGCTCAATGTGTTCCGCAAGACCGGCGAAGCCAACCGGTCTTACGTGCCGAGATCAAAACGATGAAAGGAATTATCCATGAGGACAGTGGCGTCTTACATACCCCGAGTTGTGCGATCAAGAGCCGTAGTAGCTGGAGCGACGATAAACGTTCTCCTCGCTCTCGCTGTATGCCTGTTCGCAGGGAAGATGGCTTGTGCGCAACAGGACGTTGGCTACATTCTGGGCACGGTCACCGATCAGACAGGCGCAGCGGTGCCGGATGCAACCGTAACCATCACCTGGCAGAGTACTGGATTGAGCCATCAACTCAAGACCGATGCAAACGGATATTACACCTCGCAGCCGCTGCAGGTGGGCCAGTACATAGTTACCGCTCAGAAGACCGGCTTTTCCACGGCTACCGTCCGCAATCTCACGGTGGATGCGGCTGCGCATGTGCAGACAAATCTGGTACTACACATCGGCGCCGCATCGACGAATGTGACGGTACAGGCGACGCCTCCCGTGATGGACACGACTGACGCAGAGATTGCCGCCACGATCGATACACGCGAAGCCCAGCAACTCCCTGTCAATGGCCGCAGCGTGCTGGCCTTGGCGACGCTGTCTCCGGGCGTTGAATCCTCCGTGGGCGCGGTCAGCGAGGGCTTTCAAAATCGCGGGACCGCCGTTTCGGCGATCCGCATCGACGGCGGCGCCGCCGGTGTGAACGAAAATATCCTGGACGGTGTCTCGAACACGCAGGACTGGTTGGGGGAGATCGCCATCAACCTGAAGTCGGACGCCGTGCAGGAGTACCGAATCATGTCGGGAGTGATTCCGGCGCAGTTCGGATATACGTCGGGCGGTGTGGTGAACGTGGTAACGCGCTCGGGCACCAATAATCTTCACGGAAGCGTCTACGAGTTCTTCCGCAACGACGCGCTGGACGCGGAGCAATCGTTTCCGCGCCCCAAATTCGGCAAACAGGAGATCCGCTTCAACAACTATGGAGGCGCGCTGGGTGGGCCGATTATGCGCAATAAGATGTTCCTGTTCGGCAACTATGAGGGGTACCAATTCCGCAGCGCGCTGCCGGTTTACTTCACGCTGCCCACGGCGCAGGAATACGGCGGGGACTTCAGCGATCTGGGCCAGATTGTGAACGGAGTTTGCACGCCGATCAATATTTACGATGCGAACAACGTCGTCAATGGGCAGAGGCAGCAATTTTCCTATAACGGCAAGTCGAACGTCATACCTCCGTCGCGACTCGATTCCGTTGCGGCTGCCTATTCAAAGATGTTCTATCCCCTGCCGAATAACACGTCAGGTGGTTACAACTCGTGCACGCACGCCAACGACTTCCTGTATGCGCTTCCGGTAGCGGCAAGCGAGAGGCAGGGTATCGTGCGCAGCGACTACAAGATTGGCGACAACGACAACATGATGGCGCGCTATGCGTATTACTTCAACGGTACGAACAATGGCACGAACAATGGCGGGTTGCCCGGGATCTATAGCCATCGCAACGACCATTTGCAGACCCAGAGCGCGGTGCTCTCGGAGACACACATCTTTAAGCCCACTCTGCTCAACGATGCGCGGATTGGAATGATGAGGAGTGATTTCCCGTTCCAGGCAGCTTCCTTTAATCAGAATGTCGCAACAAAGATTGGTCTGCCCAACGATACGGGCATTGAGATCCCGCTGATGAATAATGGAGTGGTCGCGCCCAATATCACGGTCGGTTTCCGGTCCTCTACTACCATCGAATTCTTTGACGATTTGACCTGGATTAAAGGGAACCATTCTCTGCACATTGGTGGCAGCGCGCAATGGACAGAGGGGTATAACAACCAGACTGGGAGCTCGGCCTCAGGGAACTTTAACTTCAGCTCCGGAACAACCGCGCAGGGCAACGACACAACCGTCATTGCAGGCACGGGCAGCACATTTGCTTCCTTTATGTTGGGACAGGTAACGAGCGCGTCGCAGCTTGTGCAGGAGGGGAGCGCGTTCCGGAGGATGATGTATTCCGGCTATGTACAGGACGATTGGCGCGTGACGCCGCGACTGACCATCAATGCCGGACTGCGCTACGACCTGCAGACGCAGGCGGTGGAAAAGCATAACGGGATCGAGAACTTCGATGTTAACAAGCCCAATCCTACAAACAGCTTGTTCACCGGACTGGTAGAGTACGCCAATACGGGCGGATACGGGCGCAATTTCGTGAAAGAAAACTTCGGCGATTTCGGGCCGCGCCTTGGTTTTGCTTACGCGGTGGATAAGAACAGCATAACGGTGGTCAGAGGAGGCTTCGCCATCTATTACCCGTCGACGGCTGTTTACACCTACGATGAATCCTCAGGAAATCCCGCCGGCTACACATCAATGACGACGTCGTGGAGCGCGCCAACCGCGCATGGTTACGACTTTCCCTTGGAGAATGGGCTGCCTGGGCCGTGGGATCTGCCACTTGGCGCAAAGGGTGGTCCAAACGTATTCCTGGGCCAGTCCGCAAGCTATATCGACCCCGTTGCCAAGGACCCAAGCGCGCAGGTCTACACGTTGACCGTATCGCGGCAACTGCCCTCTGACGTGGTTGTCGACGTATCTTATGCCGGTAATCATGGAAACCACTTCGAGAACTATTCGCCTAACCTGAATTTCCTGTCGCCGCAGTATTACAGCCTGGGCACGGCAGCGCTGAGCGCGCAGACACCCAATCCCTATGCAGGCCTGGTGCCGGGGAGCCTGGGCGCTCCCACCCTTACAAAGGCCCAGTTGCTGAAGCCGTTTCCCTATATGGCCAGCGTCGACATGCAGGATCCTCGCAATGGCTACTACTGGTCAAATCTCGCGATGCTCTCTGTGCAGCACCGTGTGGAGCACGGATTGCAGATCATGGGGGCATATACCTTCGGCAAGATCACCGATGCCGGCGTGCAGGACGTATCGAACCTCTCAGCGGTGGGAACCGGAACATCGGCTAGTCCGCAGAATCCATATGACCCGAGGGCAGACCACTCGGTGGATACTATCGACGTTACTCACCGCCTGACGATCGCCGGTCTCTACGATCTTCCCTTCGGCATGGGGCAGCGGTTCCTTTCAAGCGCGCATACGAATCGGCTCTTCGGCGGGTGGCAGTTCAATTCCATCTTTACACTCGAATCGGGCCGTCCGATCGGCATTAGGGGCGCTAACAATCTGCTCGCAAGCAGGCCTAACTGGAATCCCAATGTGAGTGTCTTTGTTCCGCATCAGAGCCGTTCAGTTCTGTATCGGACTGGTGAACTGGAGTGGTTCAATCCGCTGGCCTTTGTCAATCCCGCCGACTACACCTTCGGCAATGTCCCGCGTGAACTCAGCACCTTGCGTGGCCCGGGGACCGTGAACATAGACATGTCTCTCTTCAAGACAACCCAGATTACCGAGAGCACAACGCTTGAGTTCCGTCTCGAAGCGTATAACGCGCTGAATCACCCCAACCTGCCCATGCCGGGCACGAGCTTCAGCGCAGGTAAGCCGGTGGATCCCAGCAATCCATATGCCGAAGGTGGGTTCAACACAAGCTCAACGTTCGGCATGATTACCAGCGGCGCAACCACAACCCGCAACGTGCAGCTCGCAGCGAAGCTCTTCTTTTAGTGCGGAATACGTCCGTGCTGCGAATAGCTTTATGAGCTAGTCGTTGAGCGCGGCAAATCGGAGCGGGTTATCTCGAAGGATCGAGCTTCGGGATAGCCTGTTTTGATCACCTCGGACTTCTTAGGATTCGATTCAGAGGGAAAGAATGTCGGGACTCCGGCAACGATGGATTTGTGCAGTCATCGCACTCTGCCTAACTGCTGTGGAGTTGAATGCGGTTGCTATGCAGGCTGTGCAAACACCCGCTGCCGAAGTGGCAAGCAACGGAATTCAATTCCGCATGGAATTGAACGAAGGGCGCTATAGCTTCGCCGCAGGAGGCCGCCCGGTTGTGCGCGCCGCTGGTACGGCGGGGGTCCTGCTGGCAGGCAGTCCGGTGTCCTTTCGGCAGGACGGGCCTTGCGCCGCTGCCCAGTGTCACTTTGCAGGAACGAGCGCTTCAGGCGGGCATCTGCGATTGACGATCCGGATCGAACCGCATCGCGCGGAACTTATCGCGGAGCCGCAGCAGACTGGAGAAGAGGTGCGCTTTGTAACAGCGGGCGCGGCGCCAGCGTATGGCCTTGCCGACCACGCCATATTGAATCATTTCTCGACGCTTGCTCACAAGCAATACGACACAGACGTGAGCGGCTTTGCCGATGATGAGTATTTGTCGGGGCAGGGCATTGCACGGCTGGTCAGCAACTTCGTTATCTATCCGCGGCAGCGGTTTGCCGAGCTGCTCGTGGATCCAACGATGAAGATTGTCCACACTTCAGCGTCGCAGATTGTGCAGGGTGTTGTGCACGCGAGCGCGCAGGTACGTCTTTACTACTTCTTTGGCGATCCGCACGTGATCTATGCGCAATATCTGCGCGTTCGCAATGCTTCTGGCTATCGCGTCTTCATGCCAAAGTATCAGGCCTTCGGCGTAGGCTGGGAGGCCTTTGGCGCACTGGGATGGAACACCAACCAGAAGACGATAGAAGAGAGCGTTGACCACTATATTGCGGATGGATTTCCACTGCGATGGATGGTGATAGGCTCCGGCTTTTGGCCGGCTGCTCCGGAGATGAACGAGACGACAAGCTTCGGGTTGTGGAACCACGAGAAGTATCCAGACCCGGCCGCAATGGTTCAGCACTTCCGCGCTGAACATCTCGCGGTGATGCTCGGGTTGCGCATCACGTTTATCACCAAGGGGCCGTATTCCGCGGAAGGTGTGGCGAAGGGCTACTTCCTGAAGAAGAACGGCACGGCAGAAGTCTTTCGTGGTGGATGGCCGAAGCTGCCGTACTACATTCTTGATGCGCATAATCCGGCGGCGCTGAACTGGTATATGACCCTGGTGAAGCGCTGGCAGGCTTATGGAATCAACGGCTGGAAAGAAGACTTCTACGGTTACGGCGGCCACGGTTTGCGCGACGACAAGGTAGATCCAGTCAATGACCGCTTGATGGAAGAAGGTCAGTTGGTCATCGAGCGCAATGGATACCTGTCGTCGAACGGCGACCTGCACCGCATGAACGACTTTAATTACGACCAGGATCAGGACCGCGGACCGGTGAACGCGCTGGCGCTTGCTTATTCCGGATTTCCGCTGGTGTATCCGGACATTGTGGGAGGCACCTTCGGCGAAAAGCGGTTTGCCACCGGACGCACGCCTCGGATGGAAATCTACATGATGCGCAACGCGCAGTGGGCCGCGCTGCACAGCAGCATGGGCATGGGGGAGCCTCCCTGGAGCTTTGCGGCGCAGACTGCAAAGGTGATGTTGCAGGCAGCGCAGCTGCATCAACGCATTGCGCCCTACATCTACAGCAATGCACGGCGCTTTGCGCGCGATGGATATCCGTGGACGATGACCCCGCTGCCGATTGCATTTCCTGGTGATCCCAATGTCTACGGGCGCGAGAATGCAACGGTGCGCGGCTATGAATGGATGATTGGCGACGCGCTGCTGGCCACTCCGCTGTATGGCAACGATTACGATACAGCGAAGACGCGCAACGTCTATCTGCCCGCTGGCGAGTGGATGGACTTTGACACCGGCAGGTTGTATCGCGGGAGGCAGATGTTGAAGAACTACGCCTTACCGCCGGGCAAAACGCCGCTGTTTGTAGGTGGATCGGGTGTGACATTGGAGGATCGCGGCGGAAGCGTGCTTGTATGCGTATATCCTGTTGCGGCCCACTCGGCAGAGAGCCTGACACTTCCGCAGGGTGGCGCCCCCGTGCGAGTAGAAGTGAGGGGGCCAGTCTCTGGAACGCCATGGAAAAGTGTCAGTGTGAAAGACGGAGCGGGCCATGATGTGGCTGTCGCAAAATCCGGACATGCATTTACATTTCAACCGCATGCGGGCATCTTGTATCGCGTGCAGGCAACTGGAGCGCCCGCGAATGCGAGCCACTGAGCTTTGGAGGAGAATCGAATGGCGATGAATCGCAGGAATTTTGTGCAACGCGTCCTGATGGCGCTGGGAGCCACTGGGGCAGCTGCGCCGATGAAGGCGCGCGCATTGGAAGAGCCGGCCGCCGTGCATGGTGCGGAAGGTGTGGCGCAAGCCGCCGGCACGTCTACGTCAGGTGGTTATATTCGACCCAACACCATTGAAGTGATCCATCACTCGTTCGATGTGATTGTCGTGGGAGGTGGCATTTCAGGCACTTGCGCGGCCATCAGCGCTGCTCGCAACGGAGCGAAGACCGCGCTCGTGCATGAGCGATCGACGCTCGGCGGCAACTCGTCGAGCGAGGTGCGGCTCTATCCGGAGGATACCTGCGGCTTTAGCCCGTGGATCAAAGAGTCCGGCATTCTTGAGGAGATTTCGAGCGAAGAGCGTGCGCGCAACTGGGAGCCGTACATCGAAGGCATGATGAATTCCATCTGGGACTTGGTTCTCTACGAGTGGGTGAAGCGCGAGAAGAATCTGAGCCTCTATCTGAATACGACGATGCGCGAAGTGGTGATGCGCGACGCTTCGACGATCCAGGCAATTCACGCGCCGCAATTGGGCACGGAGCGCGAATTCATTCTCTCGGCGCCCGTGTTTATCGATGCGACGGGAGATGGTGTGCTGGGTTATCGCTCCGGGGCCGATTTTCATTGGGGAAAGGAAGTGCGGTCGGAGTTCAATGAGTCGCTTGCGCCGGTAGAGCCGACGAAGGGGTTGATGGGCAACACGCTCTACTTCCGTGCACGCGATACGGGGCACCCGGTGCCGTTCAAGCGGCCGGAGTGGGCCGCGGAGTTTAAGACGGAAGCCGATCTGACTGACCGCGGCCACGGGCAATTTCAAACCGGATATTGGTGGATCGAAGTTGGCGCGCCGCTCAATCCCATCAAGAACAACGAGGAGATACGCGATGTGGCGTTGAGTCAGCTTCTGGGAGTGTGGGACCACATCAAGAACCATTGCACTGACGACAGCGTGCGCGAGAAGGCGAGGAATTATGCGCTGGAGTTTATCGGCTTCTGGCCTTACAAGCGGGAGTCGCGCCGGATTCTCGGCGACTATACGCTGATCGAAAAGGATGTCCGCGATCCGTCAATCCACTCAGACGATATTGCGTATGGAACGTGGGGCATCGACATTCACGTGCCGGGCGGAATTCTTGAGCGGCATGTGCCACCGTATCCTTCGCCACGCACGGACGAGAACTTCCATGAGCGAGGCACGATTCCCTATGGGATTCCGCTGCGCTCCTGCTATTCGCGGAACATCCATAATCTGCTGACGGCAGGCCGTCCCATCGGCGCCAGCTATGTGGCGTTTGCGTCGTCGCGCGTGCTTGCCACTGGAGCAATCGTCGGTCAGGGAGTCGGCGTAGCGGCAGCTTTATGCAAGAAATATCAGTGCGAACCGAAGACCATTGCGGCGCAACATGCGAAGGAACTTCAGCAACTGCTGCTGCGGCAGGATGCGTCAATTCCCGGCGTAGGAAATGAGGACCCCTCCGATCTGGCACGCCGCGCTACGGTTACCGCCAGCAACGAGGCCAAGCTGCAATTTCCGGAGTCCCAAACCTTCCATAAAGCGCGGCTTGCGCTGGGCCAGCTCTTTCCGGTTTCGACGGATCATCTTGATCACGTCGATCTGCTTCTGCAATCAACTGCCTCGACTCCGCAGACGGTGACGCTGAGCCTGCGGAAAGCGGAGCATGTGTGGGATCTTCGTCCCAATGCGCGCATTGCTTCTGCTAGAGCTACGGTCGCTCCCGGATTCCAGGGATATGTCTCCTTTCCGCTGCATGCCAGAACCCAACCGGGCAGCTTGTACTTTGTTTCCATTGATGCGATGCCGGAGATTGGCTGGGCTTTGTTCAGTGATGAAAGCGGCAAGCCGTCGCAAGTGCCCGTGGGAACCACGGCAGCGGATCTCCCTCCGGGCAACAAGTGGAGACCTTTCACCGATGGCCGGTCTTTGACCATCCGTGTTGCACCGGAGCAAAGACCTTATGGGCCGCAGAATGTGGTGCGCGGGACAAACCGGCCGGATATGTGGACCAACATCTACATGTCGGATGTTGCGCAGGAACTGCCTGCATGGCTCGAATTGAAATTTCCCGCACCGGTGCGCATGAGCCAGGTCCAGATCACGTTCGATACGGATACGAACCGGCGCATCAAGCTGCCCTTGTTCCGCTATCCCGAGTGCGTGAAGCGGTATGAGATTGCAGTTCCGCAAGGCGGTGGATGGAAAACAATCGTGGCAGAGGATGATAATTACTTCCGCCGCCGCGTTCATAACATTGCGCCAGTGACGGCAAGCCGGATGCGCATCCGCCTGCTTGAGACCAACGGCGCTCCGCAGGCGCGTGTGTACGAGGTGCGTGTCTATAACGAAGAAGCGCAGGCCTGATCACGGAGTGAAGTGGCTTCAGGCGACCGCAGCATCAGCCGTGGATCTTGACCGCAAAGTGTTCCACAGTAGCCAGAGCGCGATGGGGTGAAGAAACATCATGAGGAAGAAGAGCGGCAGATAGCCGTGGTGCGTGACGACGTACCCGATTACCTCAGTCGAAACCATGCCGCCAAGGCCACTACCTGCCGCGATCAGTCCGAAGGCGGTTCCGAGTTGCGATGCGGGATAGAGATCGACAACCGCCGACGAGAGTGTGACCAGCCAGGCCATGTGGGCCATGGCGATGACGGATGCGATGCACACGCCCGCCAATACGTCGTGCAAGGTTGCGGCCAACGGACTGAGCGGAAGCAACGCTGCGCAGATCAGCATTACTTTGCGATAGGCGGAAGCGGGAGCCACGCCATGCCGGATGAGCCAGCCGGATAAAATTCCGCCCAGGACTGTACCCACGCCTGCAAATAGGTACACGAGCCAGCCGATGCGCGCCACCTGTGCCAGCGTGAGGCTGCGCGCGCTGAGCATGTACTTGGGAAACCAGAAGAGAAAGAAATACCAGACCGGATCGGTGAGGCCGCGCGCGACCATAAACTTCCAGGTTCTGCCGCTGGCCAGCACGGTCTTGAAAGAGGCAGCCTGCGCCGCGGCCGATATGGCAGGGCGCGCGTCACTGATGTCGCGCTGCTTTTGGCGCGGATAAGCCGCAAGCCACAAAGGCAGCCAGAGCAGTCCTACGCAGCCATCGATGAGGAAGACGGATTTCCAGGGAAGGTGTGTTGTGATCGCGGAGATGGCCGGCAGTGCGATGACGGCGCCCACGGTGGAACCGAGGGTATAGATGCCGATGGCTAGAGAATGATCTTTCTTCGGCAGGATCTCGCCGACGGCTTTGGGCGCTGCTACCCACAGTCCCGGCTCGCCCAGCCCCAGGCAGAAGCGCGCGGCGGCAAGCTGTGTGGCACTGCGCACAAAGGTTGTTGTGGCTTCAGCGGCTGACCACAAGCCGACGAACGCGGTCATACTGACGCGCGTGCCCAGCCAATCGCTGATCAGCCCGGCAACCGCATAGGAAAAAGTGGAGGCAAGCAGAAAGAGACTGACGACATGCCCGTAACCCGCGTCGGAAAGATGAAGCTCTGACTGAAAGCGCGGCGCGACTACCGAAAGGCTTTGCCGATCGAAGTAATTGATCAGCGCTACCAGAAAGATGAGCGCAACCAGATACCACGCTTTCCACGGCGAGAGGCGGAAGCGCATTCCATCCTGTGCGGTTCCGGCGTCGCGCGGATTCAATAGCAGCGTACCTCATAAATGGCTGGAGGCGCAGGGCCCCACTCGCGCAGAATGAGTTCAATCGCGGTTGTCGTGGTTGGCCGCTCCAGGTTGTGACGCCAGTGGGTGTGGTGATGCTCCGTCACTTCGGCAAGCACGTTGCCTTCCGCGGTTCGCACGGCAAATGCTGTGATGCAGCCCGGCATAACCCGCTCGGGATGCCCCATCAGTACCGACTCCATGGGGTGATCAAAGTCGGTGTCGAAGACCAATTCGACAGCATGAATCGTCTGGGGATGATCCCACGCCAGGCGAAGCCACGGTGTACGATCGCTGGCGGCAGGCGCCCAGGCATTTGCGCCGCACCTCGGGCGCGACCATCCATTGATGACGAGTTCCGGCTCATAGCAGCACACCCGTGGTGAAACGGTGACAGCGAGATTGCGCGCTGCGGGGCGGCGCTCGGGCAGCCAGAAGGCAAAGCTGTCAAGGCCGGAGCCTTCCGGCGGGGTTTGCATCGCGCTCTTTGCTACCATGCGATTCATCTTCTGCCATAACGTGAGTACGCCGGGAAGCTGCGTTTTGCTCAAATGCAACGATACACCTGGAGCCGGCTGGACGACGAAGAATACATGAGCATCGGCCGCCAGCATGGCCTCGAAATGAAACGTGGCAGTGAGGGATTTGCCTGCCGGGAGAGTCGCGCAGGCGGCAGCCAGTTTCACGTCTGGGGTGGTATTGCCGTCGCGCGACGACCGCCACAACTCGGCGTGCAGCGTAACTGGCTCGCTGGCGTCCACCAGTAGCGTAATTTCAGGCGCCGCGCCGGCGTTGAGCGGGAGCAACAGCGCGCAGGGAAGGCTGGCTTCGCGAAGCTCTCCACTGTCTTCAAGCGTGTCGATGGCGAGGCTGCTGCTGGCGCTGATGCGCGCCTTGCGAGCAAGGTCATGCGCATCGCCGGCAGGAACCCCGGGAATATGCTGGCCGGCGCGCAAAAGCCGCTGCTGCAGACGCTCCATGGGCGCAGGAGACAAAAGCTGGCGCGGCAGGACTTTTTCCTCTGCGCACATGGCCGCGGCCATACCCACGGCTTGCGCGTTTTGAGCGCACGTTGCCATCACCCGTGTGGATCCAAAAGCGACATGCGATGCACTGATAATGCGTCCCGCCAGGAAAAGGTTGGGAATATCGCGGCTGTACATCGTACGGAAGGGAATCTGATAGACGCCCTTGGAGTGCCATTGCGCGCACGGCGGCGCCGCGCTGTAGACGCCGTCAGGAGGATGCAGGTCGATCGCCCAGCCACCCAACGAAACCGCGTCAAAGTGGGTGCGCTGCTGCACAATGTCATTCTGAGTAAGGATATAGTCACCTTCGAAACGCCGGCTTTCGCGCTTCCCGGGAATCATGCCCATCCACTCCAGGGTCAGATTGGCGGCCTCCGGAAATTCGCCCGAGTTCTTGATGTAATGCCAGACGCCATAGGCAACGCGCCAAAGCTCCCACTTGATCTGCTCCGTGCCGTGCACGGTGTCCATGCTTCCGCCATACTCCAGCCACCAGAGGCGGCAACCGGTGTCTGTCACGCGCAGTTCGCGGTAGCGTGGAATCTTCTCAATCTCGCCGAGCGCGAAGGCGGGAGGGATAAATGAGACGGGCTTGCCTGTATCGCGGCTGTAGAAGTAGAGAGAATGTCCGAGCAGTTCGTGCACAGGCTCCGGACCCGCAAGACCCTCGCCAAACTCCGAGGCTGCCTCAGTGCCAATACGGAAAGCGGCTCCCGCAAGAAAGCCGAGGATGCCATCGCCGGAGGCGTCGCAGAAAAGCGGAGCCGACAGGATGTAGCGTGTCTCGTTCTGGCTGCAGTAAGCTGATGCGCTCTCGATCTCGCCACGGATGTTCTTCGTGATCGAACCGACGGCAGTATTGAGCAGCAGAGTGATATTGGCTTCGCGGGTAACCCACTCGAGGAGCAATGCGTCGAGCAGGATGGGGTTGCCTTCCGGGTTGCGCCACAGATTCTCCACCATGATCTCGTCGATCACGCCGCCTTCGCGCGCCCAGCGATTATTGTTGCCCATGTGCGACGTGGCTCCCAGAATCCATAAGCGCACCTCGCTGGAGGCGTTGCCGCCCAGCACCGGGCGGTCCTGGACCAGGATCACGCGCAGCCCCTGGCGTGCAGCGGTGATGGCGCAACAGATTCCGGCCATGCCGCCGCCAATAACCACCAGATCTCCGGAGAAATTCTCTTGATGCGGGGTGCGGCCGTCAACTTCAAATTCATTTATCAACATGCAGACTTGTCTCTCAGAAATTCGAGTTGCAAAGAAGAAAGTGATCGATGAGATTGGCGTTTACTTTGCCGCGAGCAGAATGAAATGAAAGCTCGCATATCATATTGCCCAATATTAAGCGGTAAACCTGATAAAGGCAACTTGTGCCGGTCCGTTCTGTTCACTCATCGGGCCATGGCTTATAACCGATGGGATGGCGATTTGCAATACAGGTAGACCGTGCCTGCCGCTGGGCAAAGACTGCGGAAGAGAGCGCCGGCTCAGCGCTGCGCCAAGTCTCGCGGGACGTTGCTCTGCGCGGCGGCCGTCTCACGCGCGCCATTGCGCCGATGGGGCTGGCGCTGGTCGCGAT
>JAJZVZ010000101.1 GCA_021846945.1 Acidobacteriota bacterium
CAGGCCCACGACGGAGTTGTGCTTCTCCTGCAAAAACTCGGCAATCTCCGAGATCGTCGCCGTGCCGGTGCCGGTGTAACCGGCGATGCCCAGCATCAACTGGTGCTGCTGCGGCGTAATGCCGCAGGCCCGCGCCGCGTCTTCACTGAAGCGCAGAAACTTGCGCAGCCGGTGGCGGAAGAAGGCGAGTTCCTGAAACATTGCGCGCGACTCTTTCACTGTCGTTCCTTTCGGCAGGCATTTGGGGGAACTCATGCCATTCGCCTTTATTATATCTTGATGCGATAACATCGTACTACGATCTACTTTTCTGAATGGAAGAACCAGGATTTTGCCGCGACGAGGTGGGGCCGCGCCGTCATCGGAAACACGTTCGGAACGAATGAGCGGGTGGCCGCTTGGGGCAGTCTGTTGGAGGCTTTGGAATTGCGCCAGCGAGTTCGCGCTGCTGCGCGGAGTAGCGAGTTCGCGAGTTGGCGGGTGCTGATGGCAGGCATGCGCTTCAGCCATCCGGGCTGGAACTGGCAGCGCGGGGCCGGCCCGGTTTTGCGGAATGGTGGGGCGCCATCTACAATAAGCCCTCAGAATTCAGAAGGTTCGCATCTTCGGAATGACAGGTTTTTCAAGCTGCCGGGGACGCTCTTCAGATTTCGCGGGCTCTTTGTTCTGGTGATTCGGCGAAGAGATTTTTTTGTGCGAAGGATGACCGGCTGGACCGGCCGGCAATTGCTGAGATGGCGGTAAACTGCTCATGAATTCTTCCTGTTTGTCCGTGGTGATCCCCGCATTCAATGAAGAGAAGACGCTGGCCCGCATCGTGGAACGGGTAGCGGGCATTCCGCATCTTCTTGAAATCGTGATTGTCGACGATGCCTCCACTGACCGGACTCCGGAAGTATTGGAAGGGATCGTGGCGAAATTTCCTCAGGTAATTTACACGCGGCACGCGATCAACAGCGGCAAGACCGCGGCGCTGAGGACGGGCTTCGCCGCGACGCACGGGGAGATCGTCATTGTGCAGGATGCCGACCTGGAGTACGATCCCACGGAGATCGCCGAGGTGATCGACCCAATTCTGCAGGGCAAGGCTGATGTGGTCTATGGCTCGCGTTTTCTGGTGCGGAAAGCGGCGCGCGTTCTGTATTTCCATCATTACCTCGCGAACCGGATGATCACCTTCATCTCCGATCTTTTCACTAATCTGAACCTGACCGATGTTGAAACCGGATACAAGGCCTTCCAGGGGGAGATCATCCGGAAGATGGCGATCACCTCGACGCGGTTTGGTTTCGAGATCGAGGCCACGGCTAAGGTGGCAAAGCTGCGCAGGGCGATCTACGAGGTTCCGATCAGCTATTATGGGCGCACCTACGAGGAAGGCAAGAAGATCCAGTTCAAAGACGCGCTGTGGGCGCTGTGGTACATTCTCAAATACAACTGGTTCGTGGGCTTGAAGGATTCTTTTGTCGGTATCCCCACCATTCCGGCGGACTTCATATCGAATCGCGCCCGCGGTGAATCGCCCGAGTAGGGCGCGCGCACCGGCAGGATTGCAATGCCTCTGATTGAAAAGAGAACCGCACCCGCCACTTCCGCGTCATGGTCCCACAGCGCGCAGTTCGCAAGCGCGGTGGCGGCAAGCGCTGATGAAGGCGCAGGCGCTCTCTCCGGCTCCCGAAGAAGAACGTTTGCTTTGGGCCTGATGATTTTTCTCGTGGCCCTGAGCGTGCGGGCGCTCTTCTTCAGCGCGCAGGCGATGCACAATCCAAAGGTATGGTCGCGCTCGGCCCCGATGTGGCAGGACGAGATGAGCAATATCGCGACCAACCTCGCGGAGGGACGGGGATACAGTTCGCCCTTTGGGCCGGGCACAACGCCAACTGCCTGGGTATGCCCGCTGATTCCGCTGCTGTGGGCTTTTGTGATCCGGGGCGTTGGGAGCGCGACCGGGCACACCGCGCTGATCCTTTGCTATATCGGGACGATCCCCAGCGCCGGTTGCGTTGTGGTGTACTGGCTGATTGCGCGGCATCTTGTCCGGGGCAGTCCCGCGTTGCGGCGGACGGAGCTGCTGGTTGCCGCAATTTTCAGTGTGTGGCCGGATGCGCTCTACCGGCTCGACTATCCCTGGTATTTTGCCTGGCAGGAACTGGGCGCGGCCCTGGTGGTTTTGCTGGGCATGCGCTGGATCGACCGGCCGAGCCTGAAGCGGGTGGTCCCGCTGGGAATCGCGGGGGGCATCCTGGCGCTCATCAACGTGACGCCGATGCCGATCTGGGCTGTGATTCTACTCTTGCCTTTGATCGCGAACCACGCTAGGCGCAAACAGATCCTCGGTTATGCAGCCGTGGGCGCAACGCTGGCGCTATTGATCACTCTGCCCTGGCTTGTGCGCAATGCGCGGGTCTTTCATGCGTTTGTGCCGCTGCGCTCCAATGCAGGCTTTCAATTCTGGGAGGGCAATAACGCCAATGGCTGCATCCGTGAAACGGGATCTTCGGAACATCCTCTCTCGCAGCCCAGGCAGCTTGCACGCTACCGCGCGCTTGGCGAAATCGAGTACAACCGCGCGGGTTTCCGCGAGGGCTTTATCTACGTGCGAACGCACCCGCTGAAGACGATGGGGCGCATCGGCGAGCGAGCCTATGTGATGTGGCTTACCGATGTGATGGATGCCTGGTCGTGGGACGGGAGCAAATACTGGAATGATGGCCGCGCCGCCATGGACAGAGCGCTGGCCTCCACCGTCGCCGCATGGGGCACGGTGATCCTGGTCATCTGGGCGCTTTTATCGGGAAGATTGGCGGCCCTGCCCTACAAGCAGCTCTTTGCCAGCATCTTCTTTTTCCTTCCCTTCCCGTATTACTTCACGCTGGCCGAGGACGACTACAGCCAGATCCTGCGATCGTGGCTGCTTCTGTTGGCAATTCTGGCATTTTCCGCCGGTTTTCGAGCCAGGCGAGCAGGGGCCGAGGGCTGAAATCGCAGTGGCTATAGTCCCAGATCCGCGGCGCGTTTCTTCATGGCCTCAATGCAAAAGGCGATATGCGCATCGAGTTCGACGCCCAGCTCGGTCGCGCCCTGGATCACGTCTGCCCGGTTGACGCCGCGGGCGAAGGCTTTGTCTTTCATCTTCTTGCGCACTCCCGCCACCTCCACATCGGCAATGGCTTTGGTGGGTTTCACGAGCGCGCAGGCGGTCAGCAGACCGGCCAGCTCGTCGCAGGCGAAGAGAGCCCTGGCGAGGTGCGTCTCGCGGGGCACGCCGGAGTACTGCGCATGACCGAGGATGGCGATGCGCAGATTCTCAGGCCAGCCCAGGCGCTCCAACTCACGAACGCCGACAAACGGGTGCTCTTCGGCGGTGGGGTGGCGCTCGTAGTCGAAGTCGTGGAGGAGAGCCGTGGTCGAGTAGAGATTCACGAATGCGGCACGCTCCGGACCGGTCAGCCCCAGCCGGCCTGCCTCAGCTTCTCCGTAGGCGGTGACACAGGCCTCCACCGCCAGGGCGTGCTTGCGCAGATTTTCGCTCTGCGTCCACTCAGTTAATAGTTGCCAGGCTTGTTCGCGCCCACGGTCTGCTTGACTTGGATCTGCCATTTTCGCTTCCTCTGCAAAATATTGCGAGTTGATTATTATGGTTCGTGTTTCTTCTGAACTTCTTAGGGTGTTATGGGTGAATTTCAGGGCAGCCCATAAGTTTCTACTTGACAATTATGGTTCACTTCCACGAAAGTAACGCATATCGCGGTGCAAAAAACGCACCCGGAGGGCTTGCTCTGGCGCTCCGCGAACAGTCCATGGCCACCACTCTTGCGAGCGTGGAGACACGCGATGTTGTGCGGTGCGAATATTGCCGTCTGATGCAATTCAGGACGCGCAATTCCCTTTGCAGAAGATGTCATCGCCCCCTTGATGTGGAGGATACATCGCCAGTGGCCCCGCAACTGTTGGCCGGCGAGCCCGCTCCGGGACAGGCCGACGGAGGGTTGCAGGTGGCGCGGCAGGTGCGCGAGATCCGCAATGCGCGCCATATGAGCCAGCGCCAACTGGCCAGCCGGATGCAGGTGCCCCGCACGTACATTTCCAAGATTGAAAATGGCAAGGCGATTCCCACTTTGGGATCGCTGGAGCGCTTGGCGGGGGCCCTGAATGTGGATGTGCGCCAACTGGTCTGGGACGCCCGCAGCCGCCGCGACGAGGAGGTGGCAGCCATTCTGGCCGATTCTTTCCTGGCTGAAATTGCGGCTTGCCTGCCCCAACTGGACCCTCTGCACAGAACCCTGCTCTATAGCGCGGTTCGGGACACGGCCATGGGGCACCGCCGGATCGCGTAGTCTTCGAACAGGCCGTGTCCCGAATTGGGAGGGCGCGCGTAACACGCTAGCCCGCGGCCGCCTGGTTTTGCGCACGCCGCCACTTCGAGTCGAAGGCGATTGCAGCGCATAGGCGCTTGTGCTAGGTTCGAGGTGAGAGCCCCAGTTGTGGGTGTGGGTTGCGAAGCTCTTTGCCTCCGGCGCAGACGCGGCCGGGAAGCAGCAGGTTCTTACGCGGTGGAATGGAAGCGCGCCGGGCGCCAGGCCGAAAACCGCAAATACAATACTTTAGAGGCGAGTCCATTGTATCCTTCTGGCACGCTGCGCATTGATGAGCTAACCGCGGAGGAACGCACCGTCTATGCGACGCTCAAGCCGGAAAGACTGCCACAGCACGTGGCGATCATCATGGACGGAAACGGCCGCTGGGCCGGCCACCGCTCGCTGAAGCGGTTTCTGGGCCACCAGCAGGGCGCCAAAAGCGTGCAAATGGTCACGGAGACGGCCTCGCGCATCGGATTGCCGTGGCTCACGCTCTACGCTTTTTCTCTTGAGAACAACCTGCGCCGCCCGCGCGCCGAGGTCAACTTCCTCATGCGGCTGCTCAGAAGTTACCTGGAGAGCAACGTACAGCGCATGATGGACAATAATGTGCGCATGCGCTACATCGGGCGCACCCATGAACTGCCGCCCGAGGTGCAGGAAAAGATGCGCTGGGTGGAGGAGACGACCGCCGGCAATACCGGCACTACGCTCACGCTGGCGCTGAACTACGGCGGCCGCTCCGAACTGGTGGACGCCTTCCGCGGCCTGGCTGCCGAGATGAAGCTCAAGCACCTCAACCCCGGCCACATCACCGAAGAGGACATCCACCGCCATCTCTACACCGCGCACATGCCTGACCCGGATCTGCTGATCCGCACCTCGGGCGAGATGCGCATCTCGAACTACCTTCTTTGGCAGATCGCCTATACGGAGATTTTCGTAACGGAGCGGTTGTGGCCCGATTTTCGCGGCATTCACCTGCTGGAGGCGATTGCAGCCTTTCAGCGCCGGGAGCGCCGGTATGGCGGACTGGGCGAGGGCTGCGGCGAGGTAGAAGAAGATCCGGAACAGATCCGGATCGCGGCGGGGTAGATCAGCCGGCGGAGTTCGCGACGATGATCAGTTTTGTACCGGGCCTGAGTCTCAGATTGTTGCAACGGTTTTGAGTTTCCAGGACCTGAATATTCTTTGATTCCATCGTGATAACACGAAGGTTGAAGCCTGCGTACTCGGCGGGAATAAGGCTTTTGTAGCTGGTTCAATTGAGCGCGCCGTTGTAGCCCCACTTCGGCAGTGTATTCTCATCCAAGCATGAAACGCATTCTCACTGCCGGCGTCCTTGTTCCTCTGGTATTGATTCTGGTTTTTCTGGGGCCGCGGTGGCAGTGGCTCTTTACGCTGGCTGTGACCGGGATTTCGCTGCTGGCCGGCTGGGAGTTTATGGATATGGCGGAGCGGGGCGGGCTGCAGCCGCCCCGCATCGCGGTTCTGGTTGCCCTGGCGGCGCTCTTTGCGGGCAACTTCCAATGGCCTGACCGAACGGCGGAGATCTTCGGCCTGCTTAGCCTGGGACTGCTGGTTTACTGTACATTCCTCCGGCCGGTCGAGAGGGTGATGGCGGACAGTTCAGCTTCGATTTTTTGCCTTCTCTACACCGGATTGACGCTGATCGCGCTGAGCGCCCTGCGGCAGACGTCGGAGGGGAATGGAGCGTCGCTGGTGGCCTTTCTGCTGTGCGTGGTGTGGGCCGGCGACATTGCGGCCCTCTACGTTGGCCGCGCCTGGGGCCGCCACAAGCTGGCTCCCAGGCTGAGCCCGAACAAAAGTTGGGAGGGAGCGGCAGGCTCCATGGCCGGCAGCCTGCTGGTGGCGGGCGGGCTGGTGGGCCTGAGCACGCTGCTGCAGGCGCGGGACGTGACGATTCTCTCCTATCCGGAGGAGCTTTGGTACTGGCTGCCGCTGGCCGCAGTGGTCAATGTGGCGGCGCAGGTGGGCGATCTGGCCGAGTCCGGGCTGAAGCGCTCGGTCGGCGTGAAGGACTCAGGAACACTACTGCCGGGTCACGGCGGGGTGCTGGACCGCATTGACGCCCTGCTACTGGCGGCTCCGGTGCTATGGTACGCTCAGGTTATACATCAACAGTTCTAGTCATGTAGTCCGCCGCAAATTCGCGAGATGATCCGGTAGACGCTGGAGCAGAAAACGGCGGGGCTAAACAGGTTGCGGAAAAAGTGCGAATGGCGGGCGAATCTGGCGGAAGAAATATGGCAGGGGCTGAAGCCCTTCGTTTGTTTTGTCGCACTTGCGGCACGACCGAAGTCATGCCCTGACACAAAACCTTGCACGCGTCGAGTTTTTTCCGTTCGCCGCTGCGAGTCAAGCCCTCATTCATTTTGCGGCACTTGCGGCACGACTGAAGTCGTGCCCGGCACAAAGCACTTGTCTGACCAATTTTTTCAGCTCGCCGCGGCGAGTCAAGGCATGCCCTTTCAAAACATTGCAAGCTGCTGCGCGGGACACGAGACTGAGGGCTAGAAGCCAGGAGTTGGAAACGATCTTGAAACGACTTGCCATTCTCGGTTCGACCGGCTCCATCGGTCAGAGCACCCTTTCCATTGTTGAGCAGTTTCCAGAGCGCTACCAGGTGGCGGCGCTGGCGGCTGGACGCAACATGAACGAGGCGTTCGCGCAGGCCTCGCGCTGGCGGCCGCGCATGATATCGCTGGCCACGGAAGAACTGGCCGGAGAGCTGGCCGGACGGCTGCGCGAAGCCGGCATTACCGGCATCGAGGTGGTTCACGGGACGGCGGGCACGGTTGCCTGCGCGACTTTGCCTGATGTGGACTTTGTGGTTTCAGCGATTGTGGGCGTGGCGGGGTTGGAAGCCACTCATGCTGCCATTCTTGCCGGCAAGCCGGTGGGCCTGGCCAACAAGGAGTGCATGGTGGCCGCCGGCGAGATCCTGACCCGCGCCGCGCGCGAGCGCAAGGTGCCGATCCTGCCCATCGACAGCGAACACAATGCCGTGCACCAGTGCATGCGGGTGGGCGCGCATGCTGAAGTGAAGACGATCTGGCTGACAGCCTCCGGCGGGCCATTCCGGCAGCTCCCGCTGGACCAGTTCGCAAACATCACGCCGGAGCAGGCGCTGAAGCACCCGACCTGGGTAATGGGGCGGCGGATCACCATCGACTCGGCCACCATGCTTAACAAGGGTCTGGAGGTAGTTGAGGCCTGCCGCCTCTTCGACGTGGCGCCCAGCCAGGTACGAGTGACTGTGCACCCGCAATCCACCGTGCACTCGCTGGTGGAGTATGTGGACGGATCGATCCTGGCGCAAATCTCGGTGACGGACATGCGGCTGCCGATTCTGTACGCGCTGGCCTGGCCGGAGCGGCCGGCCTCGAAGCTCACCTTCGATCTGGCGGCGCTGCGCCACCTGGACTTCGAACCGCCCGATTTTGAGCGGTTTCCTTGCCTGCGGCTGGCCTTTGAGGCGGCGGAAAAGGGCGGGGCGCACTGCATCGCCCTGAATGCCGCCGATGAGGTGGCCGTGGAGGCGTTCCTGGACCGGCGCATCCCTTTCATGGGAATCCCGCGTACAATTGAAGAGGTGCTGGCAACCACGCCGGAGGCGCATCCCGCCACCATTGCTGAAGTGCTCGCCGCCGACCGGGAGGCGCGGCGCAGGGCTCGTGTTCTGTTGCCATAAGCTGGTATGCTGGCCGGGCGCCGGCCGCCGGGACTGAGGAATAACTGTAAATTTATGCATGACTTTCTGGTATCCACTGTCGCGTTCATTGTTCTGATTGGCGTGATGGTTGTAGTCCACGAGTTTGGGCACTTCGCCGTCGCCAAGCTCTGTGGTGTTCGTGTTGAGGCGTTTTCGTTCGGCTTTGGGCCGCGGCTGTTCGGCGTCAAGTACGGAGAGACCGACTACAAGGTCTGCCTGCTGCCGCTGGGTGGCTTCGTCAAGATGACGGGCGAGTCCCCGGGCGAGGAGCGGCCGGCAAACGGGAGCTCCGGCGGGCAAAATGAAGTATCTTCCAGGTCTAATGACGGGCTGCCCAATAACCCGGCCGATGATCCTGGATCATTCACAGCCCATCCGCGGTGGCAGCGGATGCTGATTGGCGTGGCCGGGCCGGCAGCCAACTTCATCCTGGCTCTGGTCCTGATGGTTTTCTACTTCGGCTGGATCAACGAAGTTCCCGCGGTTCAGGTGAAGACCACGACCGTGGATTGGGTGACTCCGGGATCGGCGGCAGCCAAGGCCGGGATCGAGACGGGCGACATCATCCACCGCTTTGACGGCGAGGAAAAGCCATCATGGCTGGATGTGTATGCGCATTTCAAATTGAACGCTAACCAGAACGTCGCCGTGACCGTGGAGCGGGGAGACCAGACTCTCCATATGACTCTGCATGTCCCAGCGGCGGCCAAGACCGATGACTTCGACCTGAGCGATGCAGGCCTTCTGCCGCAGTATCTGCCGGGCCCCATCCGTGTGCAGGAAGTACAACCGGGCACGCCGGCGCAACAGGCCGGGCTCCGTGCCGGCGACGCGATCGAGTCTGTCGACGGGCACCAATTCCACTCCGTTGCATCGCTGCTGGCGTACATGCAGGCCGGACAAGGCAAACCGCTCTCGCTGGTGGTGCTGCGCAACGGCGCTTCGGTGCAGATGGTGGCGCGCCCGGCGAAGCTCGACACCGACTGGAAGCTGGGATTCGCCGCGGTGCCGGTTCCTTACCGCAAGGATCCGCTGTCGTTCGGCAGCGCGGTGTCCAAGTCGAGCAGCTTTTGCACCGAGAACTCCTTCCTTATTATCGAGGTGCTGAAGCGCGTCTTCGAGCACAAGGTTTCCGTCTCGCAGTTTGCCGGGCCGGTCGGCATTGCCCGCCTGGCCGGTGACGCCGCGGAGATGAAGGGCTGGTATCCGAAGTTCTACCTGGCCAGCGTCATCAGCCTCAACCTGGGCATCCTCAACCTGTTTCCCTTCCCGATCCTCGACGGCGGCCTGATCCTGCTGCTGCTGATCGAGAGCGTCCTTCGCCACGACATCAATACTCTGGTGAAGGAACGCATCTATCAGGCAGCCTTCGTGGTGCTGGTGGCCTTTTTCGCCTTTATGATCTTCAACGATGTCTCCAAGCTACCGATCTTTATGCGCGGCAAGCCCTGACGACAGCTTTCAGTTGCCAGTTGTCAGGGGTCAGGGGTCGGATGCGCGTTATCAGCTTTTAGAATTCGATTGTCTCGGTTCTGCGATTCATCTGAGCAAGAGAAGCAGGTTTGAAGATCCTGACCATCGTTGACGAGGTGACGCTGGCGTGCGGTGCGGGCGGCTGGCGGCGGTGAAGGAGCGATGCGAATGGATAAACGGGAGTTCCTGAAGACGGCCGGAGCGCTGGTGGCCGGCAGCATGCTGCAGCAGGTGGCGCTGGGCGAACAGACAGATGCGCCGCGGACGAACTGGGCCGGCAACCTGACCTTTCACACCAACAACCTGCAAGCTCCGGAAACCGTGGACGCAGTACGCGCAGCGGTGAAGAGCGCAAGCAAGCTGCGCGCTCTGGGATCGCGGCACTCGTTTAACGCCATTGCCGACAGCACCCACGAGCAGATTTCGCTGAAGCGGCTCACCGGCATGACGCTCGACGAGAAGGGGCGCACGGTGACGGTGGGCGGAGGGGTTACGTATAGCCAACTGGCTCCGTGGCTGGATGCGAAGGGCTACGCGCTGCACAATCTGGCGTCGCTGCCGGGAATCACGGTTGCGGGAGCGTGCGCAACGGCGACGCACGGCAGCGGACTGCGCAATGGCAATCTGGCGACGGTGGTGGCCGCAGTGGAACTGGTGACCGCCGACGGCCAACTGGTGGAACTGAGGCGCGATCGAGATGGCGAGCGGTTTCTGGGCGCGGTGGTGGGGCTGGGCTCAATCGGCGTAGTAACGCGGACGACACTGGACGTGCAGCCGACATACAAGGTGGCTCAGTCGGTCTACCAGGGGCTTTCGTTTGACGAGCTGGAGCGGCATTTCGAAGAGATCTTTGCGAGCGGCTACAGCGTGAGCGTATTTACGGATTGGCAGAACCACCGAGCCGAGCAGGTATGGGTGAAGCGGCGGCTGAAGGCCGGCGACACGAACCGGTGGGAGCCGGAGCTCTTTGGCGCGAAGCTGGCCAAGGTAAAGCTGCACCCGCTACCGGGACACTCGCCGGAGAGCTGCACGGAGCAGGAAGGGATTCCGGGGCCATGGTACGAACGGCTGCCGCATTTCCGCATCGGACAGACGCCTTCAGCCGGGCACGAATTGCAGACGGAGTACCATGTGCCGTGGGAGAACGGATGGGCGGCAGTGCATGCGGTGGAAAAGCTGCATGACCAGATCGGTCCGCACCTGTTCATCACGGAGCTGCGGACGGTTGCCGCGGACCGGCTGTGGATGAGCATGGAATACGAGCGGCCGTCGCTGGCGATCCACTTTACGTGGAAGCCGGAGTGGCCGGCGGTGCGGCAGGTGCTGCCGCTGATTGAAGCACAACTGAAGCCGTTTGCGCCACGGCCGCACTGGGGCAAGCTGTTTACCATGCCGCCGGAGCAGGTGGAAGCGCACTACGCGCGGCTGCCGCAGTTTCGGGAACTGGCGGCCCACTATGATCCCAAGGGAAAGTTCCGGAACCATTTTGTGCGGGTGAATTTGTATGACGGGTCTCTGAACGCATGATTTTACACTTTGAGATTGGGGTTTCCCAGGTCTCATCCGCCGCGGCGGACGAGATTTGGGACAGACGGCGACCGGTAGAGAGGCAAAGAGAGAAAGTCAGATGCCAGTAAATACGCACCAGGTGAGAGTGCGCTATGCCGAAACCGATCAGATGGGCATTGTGTACTATGCCAACTACCTGATCTGGTTTGAGCTGGGCCGCGTGGAGCTGCTGCGCTCGCTGGGCCTTGCGTACAGCCAGTTGGAGACCGAGCATGAGTGCATTCTGCCGGTGGTCGAGGCCCGCTGCCGCTATCGCGCCCCAGCCCGCTACGACGATGAGATCCTGATCGAAACCCGGCCTGAACTGCTGCGCGGGACTGTCATCAAGTTTGCGTACCGGATCCTGCGCAAGGCTCCGGATGGACAGGATCCTACGCTGCTGGCCGAAGGCGAAACGGTACACGTGGTCTGCGACGATCAGTTGAACCGCAAGCCGCTACCCGAGCACTATGCCGAGGCGCTGCGGGCAATGATGGAAGACGAACCGCGCGCTTGATTGGCCGCGCAAAGAGCGACGCGCAGTCAGGCAAGCGTCGGGCGCAAACAGATATTTTCACTGCTCGCTAACCTTGAAGACGCGAATCTCCGCCGGATTTCCGCCTTGTTGCCGCCCCACGACGAAAAGCAGACTCAGTGCGGGAACAAAAAGGCTGGTGCGCGCGCCGCTGGCCGTCTTCACCTGGGCGATCCGGCTGTAGTGATTGCGGTCAATCTGTTGATACACATCAACGGCGCCGCCGCCACCGGAGGCATAAAGCTGCTTGCGGGCCCGGTCATAAAAGATGTCGTCGGAATCCGCGACGGTGGGCAATTTCGCAATGACCGCGCCCGTTTGCGTATCGAGCACCAGCAGGACGGCGGGGCTGCGGCAGACGATGAAGAGCCGGTGATCGGCTTCGTCCAGCGCCATGGGGAAGTTCCCCTGCGCCTCATCGGTTTTCCATGAGGCCACTATGGCTGATTTTGCACGGTCAATCACATCCAGTTTGTGCGCGCGCGGCAGGTTCACGAAGAGCCGCGGCCCGCTCTTCTCAAGCTGAAAAGACTCGGGGTGGGCGTCGAGTTTGATCTCCGCGAGTTTGTTACCAGCGGCATCAAACTCCGCGATCCCTCCGCTGCCGTATCCCACAAAGACGCGATGCGTGACGGCATCGCCGCGAATGTTGTCGGCATCATCGCCCAGACTGATGGAGCGCAGCAGACGCCAGCTGCGCGCGTCGAAGATGCGCACCGTGCCGTCCTGGCCGTTGGCAATCCACAAATGCTGCGTCTCCGGCTGATAGAGCACGCCCTGCGGCTCGGCGAGGCCGCCGATCGTCTTCAGCACCTTGCCGCTTTCCGTATCGATGACTGCGACCGTGTCATTGCCCAGCGCGGCGACGAAGAGGCGTTTGTGCGCGAGATCGAAGCTCATATGGTCAATGCGCCCCTTGACGCCGGGAAGCGGAATCGTCTTTTCCAGCCGCAAGGGCGAGTTGGACTGGCTTTGAACGAGCACGGCCCCCAGAAACAAGAGAGAGAGTCCGCATGCATACTGGATTTTTCGCATCGGGATCATTGGCTCACTTCCACATTTCTTGCGAAGACACTTCGCGGCGCGGCGGACTGAAACCGGCGGCAAAAACTTGCGCCCGGTCATCGAATCCGCGGAAATTCAACTGGAATATTACATGCGCAACGATGAATCTTCACTGAATGCGGCGTTCAGCGCAGCATGACGGCCAGCGCAATGCCATCGTATCCCTTGGCTCCGACGGTCTGAAGCACCGTGGCGCTGAGGCGGGGTTCGGCGGCCATCAACTCCGTCATGCGGCGGGTGCCCTGGATGTCAGGATCGGCGCTCCCGGCATCCACAACCTTGCCCTGGCGGACGACGTTGTCCACGGCAATCGTTGTTCCGGGGCGCGCAAGCTTCATTGCCCATTGGAGATAGTCCGGGTTGCCAGGCTTGTCGGCGTCGATGAAAATCAGGTCAAAGGGGCCGGCGCCGGATGCCGCGAGCGTGGGAAGGCTATCGAGCGCGCGGCCCACGCGAATCTCAACGCGGCCGAGCATGCCGGCACGTTCGAGATTGGCGCGCGCCACCTCAGCATGGCGCGGATTGGCTTCAAGCGTGATCAGCCGCCCGTCTTCGGGCAGCGCGCGGGCCATCCAGATGGTGCTGTAGCCACCCAGGGTGCCGATTTCGAGAATGCGGCGCGCCTGCGTTATGCGCACCAGCACTTCAAGAAACCTGCCCTGCAGCCTGGAAACACCGATGGCGGGAAGGCGGGCCTGCCGGTTGGCTTCAAGAACGCCGTCGAGCTTTTCGTCACTCGGAGCCAACAGATCGCCGAAATAGCGGTCTACGGCGGTCCACGTCGTTTGTGCGGCTGGTTTCCGGGGCGCCATCTACTTCTCCCGCGCCACGACGAAATCCGGCACCCACAGGAGCGCACGCTTGAACTCCGAGTCGGGGAAGGAGGCCAGCGCCTGCCGCGACTGCTCCGCGTAATGATCGGCAGCGGCCATGGCGTACTCGACCGAGCCGTTGCGCGACAGGATTTCCTGGATGCGCTCGCGGCTCACGCTTTCGAAGCTGCGGTCATCGAGCACGCGCTGGATGGTCTGGCGGTCGCGGGCGGTGCCGTGGTCGATGGCGTGGATGACAGCGAGCGTCGCCTTGCCCTCGCGCAGATCGCTGGCTACGGGCTTGCCGAGCACCTCTTCAGTAGCCGTCAGGTCAAGCACGTCGTCAACGATCTGGAAGGCGAGACCGACGGAGCGTCCATAGGCGGCCAGGTTCGCCTCCTGCGCTTCAGATGCTCCCGCGAGCACCGCTCCCAGGCGCATGGAAACCGAGAAGAGACAGGCGGTCTTGCGAAAGATGAGGTCGTAATACTCGGCCTCGGAGACGGCTTTGCCAAGCTTTTGAATCTGCAGAAGCTCGCCCTCGACCATCTGCTGCGTGAGACCGATCAGCAGTTCGAGGATGCGCAGGTTTCTCTCTTCCAGAGCCACCTTGAAGGCCTGCATGTAGAGCCAGTCGCCGGCCAGCACGCATTTCTCGTTGCCCCAGGTGGTGTTGGCGGAGGGCCGGCCGCGGCGCGTGTCGGCGCCGTCAATGATGTCGTCGTGAACCAGCGTGGCGGTGTGCACCATCTCGACGACCGAGCCCAGCCGGATGGCGCTCAATCCCGAGTAGCCAAGCAGACGGGCGGACAACAGGAGCACGGAGGGACGGATGCGCTTGCCGCCGCCCTCGCGCAGGTATTCGGCGATTTCGGTGATGGTGCTTACGCTGGAGGCAGCGTCGCGGCCCAACTCCTGCTCGACCGCTACGAGATCCTCCCGCAGCAGATCGAAGACCTCCCTCGCCGAAGCTATCGTCAGTGTGCTCAATTTTCTCTGACTTCCTGATTCATGTAATTCCCATTGCGGAGCACAGCCACAGCTTAGCCGCTTTCCACACTATTCGTGAAAGCAAGGGCTCGCCCCGGAGGAGCCATCCATCATCCGCTTAAAACGTGCGGTAGTTGGTAAATTGCAGATCCAACCCCAGGTCCTTCCCCCGCAGCAAAGCGATGATCTCCTGCAGAACGTCGCGGTCTTTGCTCGATATTCTGACCGTATCACCCTGAATGCTGGCCTGTGCCTTCTTTTTCGAATCTTTGATCAGGCGAACAATCTCCTTGGCCTTTTCCGTAGGGATTCCCTGCTGTAATGATACCTTCTGGCGCACGCTTTGACCGGCCGCCGGTTCCACCTTGCCATAGGTTAGATTCTTCAGCGAAACTCCGCGCTTCACCAGTTTGTTCCCCAGAATATCCTTGACCGCCTCCAGCTTGTACTCGTTGGCCGAGGCCAGTTGGATGGTGTCGCTGCCTTCCAGTTTGATCTCCGAGTGCGAGTCCTTGAGATCAAACCGCTGGTGAATCTCCTTCATCGCCTGATCGATGGCGTTGCGGACCTCCTGCATATCCACCTTGCTGACGACGTCAAATGAATTTTCCTGCGCCATGGCCTTCTACCCTCGTATGGGCCGCCGGACAGAGCCGGACCGGCTCTACCAGTTTCACACGCCGAGCTGGATGTGAAACAGCCCGGAGAAGTTTTTCGTGGTTGCGGCGGCGAGTTCCTCCACTTCCACGGCCAGCAGCCCCGCCAGGGTCTGCGCGGTCAGGCTGACATAGGCGGGCTCGTTGCGCTTGCCGCGATGGGCCGCCGGGGCCAGCCAGGGAGCGTCGGTCTCCACCAGAACGCGATCGAGCGGCACCTGCGCGGCCACGTCGCGCAGCGGCTGCGCCTTGGGATAGGTGAGATTACCGGCAAACGAGACGAGAAACCCCAGGTCCAGGGAGCGCCGCGCCTGCTCCCAGCCGCCGCCGAAGCAGTGCATGATGCCGCCTAGGCCGGTCTGCCACCAGTGCGCGTCGAGAATGCTGAAGAGGTCGTCCCAGGCATCCGTCCTGCCATCCTTCGGCCGGCAGTGGATGAGAATCGGCCGCTGGCGCGCGGCGGCAACCTCCAGCATGCGAATCAGTTCTCTGCGCTGTGTCTGATGGGGCGCGCCTTCGTGGTAGTAGTCCAGGCCGATCTCGCCGCAGGCGATCGTCTCCGGCTCGGCGAGCAACTCGTCCAGCCTGGCCAGAACGGCATCGTCGATTTCGGCGGTATTGTGCGGATAAACCCCGGCGCTGGCATAGAGCCTGGGGATGCCGGAACCGCTGTCGGGGCGCGCATTGAACTCGCGGCAGATCTCGAGCGCGCGATGCATCTCGGCCGGGCCTTCGCCAATGCCGATGGCCAGCACCGCGCCGACGCCTGCCTGCCAGGCGCGGGCGAGCATCTCCGCGCGATCGCCAGTGTAACGGGGGCTGTCGAGGTGGGCGTGGGAATCGATAAGCAACGGAAAACTCCAGCGTGCGGTGATCTGTATGGGACAGAGCCGTTCGAGCAGAGCGAGGTAGCAAAGTCGTTGCTACAATCCCGGGTCTACTTCAACCGCGCGCCGAGCGGCACCTCTTCCAGGAATCCGGCGAGCACCGGCGCGCCGCCTTCGAGCGAGGCCGCCAGCAGCATGCCGTTCGATTCCAACCCGCGCATTTTGCGCGGAGCCAGGTTAGCCACGATGATGATCTTGCGGCCGACGAGCTTTTCCGGCTCGTAATATTGCGCGATGCCGGCCAGAATCTGCCGCTTCTCGTAGCCCAGATCCACTTCGAGACGCAGCAGCTTGTCGGCTTTGGGAATGCGCTCGGCCACCAGAACCTGCGCCACGCGCAGTTCCACCTTGGCAAAGTCGTCAATGGAAATATGCTGGGGCTGCTCAGCGGCTTGCGCCGGAGC
>JAJZVZ010000102.1 GCA_021846945.1 Acidobacteriota bacterium
GCATCATCCGGGTGACACAGAAATTCCGCATGGGAGTCTTTGCGGCCACCGGCGGCATCATGGTCTTTTATCTGTCCGAGATGGTGCTTGGCTTCTTTGGCGTTCACTTCACCACACTGAACGGCGGGGGGCTCATCGGGATCGGATTCAGCCTGTTCATTGTCGCCGTCGCCGCTCTGAACCTGGTGCTTGACTTCGACTTTATCGAGCAGGGCGTGAATTACGGCGCGCCAAAGTACATGGAGTGGTACGGCGCCTTCGGCATCATGGTGACGCTAGTCTGGTTGTATCTGGAAATTCTGCGCCTGCTGGCGAAGATGCGCAGCAGAGAATAGGGCTTCCAGTTCTGCAAAAGTGCATTTTGTTGCGAAGCCGTTCTGCCACGCGGCGCGAACGGCGCAACCCGGGCAGGGAACTTGGCGGAGCAATGCGGACTTGATATACTCAGCATGGTTGTTTGCGAGTCCCGTTGACCCGGTAGATTCCCGCTTGACGACCGTAGTCTGCACTGAGGCCAGGTAGCTCAGTGGTAGAGCGCGGCCCTGAAAAGGCCGGCGTCGGCGGTTCAATCCCGTCCCTGGCCACCATCTTTTCAAAAAGTTACGTGCCCTTCAGCCAACGATTTCGTTCCAGAACGCGCGGCGGAGTTGGTCTACTCTCTGTCCAAAATCCTGGGATATGCCGGTGTTCGACAAAATCCGCTCCAAGCATTTGTCTCCGCCAGCTACAGCGTTTTCGATTCTGCTGTTTACAGAATGCAGGATGCCAAGTGGCTTTTTCCTTAAGGAAAAGCCACCTTGCACGATGCCAGAGATGTCAACAAGTGAATCGAAAGCGCTCTAGCGCCCTCTTGTGGACAGCTTTTCTCCCTGACGCTTCAGCGGAAGATTTCAGTTTTACCCACGAGTATGGTTTCTCCTCAAGGCGCACATCAGGGCATGCACAGTTTTCGGTCACCGACTCTTTCACGGCCGAAACTGTCAGGAGCCCCAGTGCGCAGGGTTCGTCTGAATGCCTCGTGCACGATATCTGGACTTAAGCCAGTGAGGTCCCGCCGCAAGACGCCTGACAACGTAACAATTCCGGACTGGTCCCACGCCTGAACCTGGGCTGCCCAGTGACCAAGCACAGGAGCGGATCATAGCGTTCTCGGCTCTCAAAGCATTGTCACGCCATACGAAGGAGAGGCTCCGCTTAAGTCCGACCTTCCTCAATGCACTAAGCCATCTTTGGCCCGCCGGCAAACAGTACCACCAGGGACTGCGGCCCTACATGGTAAAAGTTGCCAGAGAACGGCTGCGCGCATTGCCATTCAACAATATCTTCAGGCGAGTCAAGGCTCGTATCGATCCATCTGCGCCAGCATCCCTGCGAAGCAACGTCGATGTCAGGCAACTCGAATGTCAACGGTTCCGTCCAGGCATTGAGCGCCAAATACACCTTAAGGCCTTCTTCATGAAGGTCAACGCTGAGGGCCATGCTGTGCGAGTGGTCGCTCCAGTCCGGCTCGCGGGGCTTTATCCCGTGCCAAGATCTGATGGAGGAGTGAATCATCTCGGAAAGCGTCTTGCGTTCGCGTTCGGGGCCAAGATCTCTCAAGACCCTTCGTTGTGCAACCAGCCTCACGAATCGATACAGGTCGGCGTGCTTCTCCAGAAGACTCCAGTCCATCCAGCTGATCTCATTATCCTGACAATAGGCATTATTATTGCCGCGTTGCGTCCGCCGGATTTCGTCTCCCATTGTGATCATGGGGACGCCAAAGGAGAGAATCGTTGCGGCCAGGAAATTTTTCGCCTGCAGATTGCGCAATTTTTCAATACAAGGATCGTCTGTGGGGCCTTCCACGCCGTAATTGGAACTACGGTTATCGTCGCAGCCGTCGCGATTGCCTTCGAGATTATTCTCGTTGTGCTTATAGTTATAGGAGACAAGGTCATTCAAAGTGAAACCGTCGTGACAGGTGACGAAGTTGACGCTCTGTTCGGCCTCGCGCGCTTCCGCCCCAAATACCGCAGGACTCCCGACGATTCGGTCCGCGAAATGCCTTAGAGCGCCGTGGTCTCCACGAAAGAAGCCGCGGGCATCGTCGCGGAACCTGCCGTTCCACTCCTTCCAACTGTCGCCGATGAAATTGCCCACCTGGTAGAGGCCTGCTGCATCCCACGCCTCGGCAATCAACTTTGTGCCCGCGAGCGCCGGGTCGGACTCGATATCCCAGAGGATCGGCGGATTCGCCAATGGGTGTCCTGCAGAATCGCGGGTCAGGATCGACGCGAGGTCAAATCGAAACCCGTCCACGTGCATTTCGCTCACCCAGTACCGCAGGCTGTCCAGAATCATGCGCCTGACCACGCAGTGATTTCCATTCAGCGTGTTGCCGGTCCCAGTGAAATTCGCGTAGCGCGACGGGTCACTTGAGAGTATGTAATAGGTCGGGTTATCGATACCTTTGAAGCTGAAGGTCGGGCCCGAAGTGTCGCCTTCCGCGGTGTGGTTATACACCACGTCGAGGATGACTTCGATGCCGGCCCGGTGGAGAGCCTTGACCATATCGCGGAACTCATCCAGCGGACCCGATCCATGCTGGTTCGAACTGTAGGCCTGATGCGGCGCGAAGAACGAGACAGGGGCATATCCCCAATAGTTCACCAGCCCATGAGGGCAGTCCTGCGCGTCAAACTGGAAGACGGGAAGCAACTCCACCGCGGTTATCCCCAACTGCCGCAGATAGGGGATTTTTTCGATCAGCCCCGCGTATGTGCCCCGCTTTGTTTCCGCCACTCCGGAATTCGGATGCCTGGTGAATCCCGCCACATGCATCTCATAAATGATGGTTTGCATGGAGGGCGTGCGCAGGGGCCGGTCGTTCTCCCAGTCATAGGACCGGAGATCAACCACCATGTTTTTCATTGCGGTGGAGGTATTCCCGCTGTCGCGGCGATAGTTGTCCGGCACGATTGTGCGGCGGCCGTATGGATCAAGGAGAATTTTCGACGGGTCAAAGCGGAGCCCCTTCTGGGGACAAAACGGCCCCTCGATACGATATGCGTAAATCTGGCCGGGCTCCACATCCGGCACAAAGATGTGCCAGTAATGATAAGTGCGGTTCGTGTACGGGTCCAGACGAAAGACACGCGACGGCCGATCGCTCGTCTCGTCTTCGAAAAACAAGAGTTCCACGCCCGTCCCCTGCCGCGAGTAGATGCTGAAGTTCGCGCCGCCATGCGCCAGATTGGCTCCGAGAGGATAACTCTCGCCTACCATTTTTCGACTCTCCTGACTCAAGAGATGGGGCACGGCTTTGCATTCCATATCTCGGCTGCGTACTCTGCAATGGTGCGATCCGTCGAAAACTTGCCGGAACCAGCCAGGTTGAGAATGGCCACGCGGGTCCACGCCTCCGGGTCTGCATACAGTTGGAGCAGGCGCTGGTCAGCCTCCAGGTAGGACCTCAAGTCGGCCAGGTGCATGTAGCGGTCTCCGTTGGTCAGAAGGGTATCCCGGAGCGGAGCAAAAATGCCCGGTTCGCCGCGGCTGAAGTTGTCCGAGAAGATCAGGTCGAGAGCGGCTCGCGTCTCTGCATCGCTCTGGTAATGCCAGAAGGGGTTATACCAGTCCCGGCTACTGGTTACCTCGTCCGCCGTGAGTCCGAACAGGAAGAAATTCT
Source organism: Acidobacteriota bacterium (assembly GCA_021846945.1). Taxonomy (GTDB): domain Bacteria; phylum Acidobacteriota; class Terriglobia; order Terriglobales; family Acidobacteriaceae; genus Telmatobacter. The sequence continues at coordinate 3,671 of JAJZVZ010000102.1, forward strand.
CCTCACCGGCTTCCTCGGCCATTTCGATCGTGGCCCCGTCGCGTGTTCCGATGGTGAGGGCTCCATTCATCATGAATTTCATATTGCTCGTCCCGCTGGCCTCATACCCGGCGGTTGAGATCTGGTTTGAAACGTCCGTCGCGGGAATCAGATGCTCTGCGAGAGACACATTGTAGTCCGGAAGAAAGAGGACTTTAAGGCGGCCGCGCACCGCCGGGTCGTTATCGATCACGTCAGATATGTTGTTGACGAGTTTGATGATCAGTTTGGCCAGTACGTATCCCGGCGCAGCTTTGCCCGCGAAGAAGAAGGTTCGCGGCAGCATGGAGCGGTCCGGGTTTTCGCGCAACCGGTTGTAAAGCACGACGATCCGGAGTGCATTGAGTAACTGCCGTTTGTACTCGTGGATGCGCTTGACCTGGCAATCAAAGATCGTGTCCGGATCCGCATAATAGCCCTGGGTAGATTTGAGCCAGGCTGCAAAGTTGAGCTTGGCGTCATGCTTAGCCCGGCGGAAGCGTGCGCGGAAATCAGCGTCATCCGCCAGTGCCTTGAGCTTGCCCAGTTCGCTCAGATTCGTGATCCAACCCGTCCCTATAGCACCCGTGATAACCTCGGCAAGGGCGGGATTGGCAAGGAGCAGCCAGCGCCGTGGTGTAACGCCATTGGTCTTGTTGTTGAAACGCTCCGGAAATAATTCGTAGAGGTCTGGCATGGCCCTGCTGCACAGCAGACTGGAATGAATCTTCGCGACGCCATTTGTGCTGTGGGAACCGACGATCGCGAGATTGGCCATCCTGACACTGCGCGGCGCGGTTTCCTCAATCAGGCTTACCCGTTGAGCCCGCCCTTGGTCAGCGGGAAATCGCGCTCGAACGGAATCCAGCAGCCGCCGATTAATTTCCAGGACGATCTCCAACTGGCGGGGCAGTAAAGTCGCAAACCACGCAATTGGCCACTTCTCCAGAGCTTCCGGGAGCAGGGTGTGATTCGTGTACGCGAGCGTCTTTTGAGTGATACTCCAGGCCTCGTCCCATTCCAGGTGGGCTTTGTCGAGCAGAATCCGCATCAGTTCAGGAACGGCGAGCGAGGGGTGGGTATCGTTCATCTGGATCGCGACCTTCTCCGGAAACATGCTCCAATCGCTGTTGTTACTCCGGAATCGCCGCACCAGGTCCGCGAGCGAAGCGGCCACGAGGAAGTACTCCTGCAGAAATCGCAATGCCTGCCCCTGACTGGTGGAATCATCGGGATAGAGAACCCGAGTGATCGACTCGGCCGCAAGGCGCTCAGCCAGGGCGGCGACGAAATCACCGCTGCTGAAACGCTGGAAGTCGAATGAATCGGGCGCCGCCGCGGCCCATAGGCGCAGGGTGTTGATGGTCTTGCCTCCATAGCCCACGATGGGGCGGTCGTAAGGAATGCCAAGGAGAATCGACGGTTGGCCGGAGAGCACCCGCAGAGTGCCTTCCCTCAGATCGAATGAACAGTTCACCTCGACCTCAACGGTCTCGCTCGGCCGGGCAACTTCCCAGGGATCGGTTTGCCTGAGCCAGTTGTCCGGTTGTTCCACTTGCCAGCCGTACTGCAAGGATTGCTTGAACATGCCGTATTCATAACGCAGGCCGTACCCCATTGCCGGGAGTTGCAGGGTAGTCATGGAGTCCAGAAAGCAGGCGGCAAGGCGACCCAATCCACCGTTGCCGAGTCCCGCATCCGGCTCCTGCTCCAGAATGCGTATCCAATCCAGTGATTTCGCAGAAATGGCGTCCCTGACAATCGGATCCAGTTGCAGGTTCCGGATGTTATTTGTGAGAGATCGGCCGATGAGAAACTCCATCGAAAGATAGTAGACGCGTTTTGGATTACGGCGATGATAGGTACTTTCCGTTCGCACCCAGCGTTGCGATAGAACGTCGCGAACAGAACGGGCAGCCGCTTCATACTGCGTCCGGAAATCCGATGCGGCGACGTCCACGACGCCATCGAAAACGAGGTGACGCTCGTAAAGGCCATCGGAAATCCCTGAGAACCGTACTGGACCGCATCCGTACTGTTTCAGGAGATCGTGAGGCGCGGCAGCCTGGACGGAGGAGCTCGCTTCCCCGGAACGGTTGCTTAGGTGGTTAGGTGTACTCGATTTGCTCATCGGAGCTCCTTTCCGAAAGTGCTGAGGCTGTTCTCCCGTGTATTGAGATCCCCCGGCCTGGTGCCATCATCAGGCTGCATCGCGAGTCGAGTAAGTGCGTTCCGGCCATGTCTCCCGATATCGTCTGCGTGATCAGACCTTGGCCGGGGCCCGTAACGCCGCCGTTCTTGCTGCCGGCTCGATGATCGCGCCACGCCCTAACCGGGCCAGGTCCACTGGTCAATCTCCGGCTTGTCGACGCCGTTCTCATACGCATAATTGAGACAGTCAATCTGCATGTTGCGCAAAATCTCCTTGACGTGTGCTCCGATTGCCTGAAGGCATGCAACACGGTCGATCACATCCATTGCCAGGCTGAATCGGTCGATCTGGTTTTGAATGGCCAGGTCGAGGGGGGTGTTGATGTTGCCTTTTTCCTTGTATCCCCTGACGTGCAGATTCTTGTGATTTGTCCTTCGATACGCCAGGCGATGAATCAACCACGGATATCCATGGAAGTTAAGGATGATGGGTTTGTCTTTGGTAAAGATACTGTCGAAATCGGTATCTGAGAGTCCATGCGGATGCTCAGTGGATGGGACAAGCCGGAACAGGTCCACTATGTTAACAAAGCGGATCTTGAGAGCAGGAAAGTACTGACGCAACAAGACCACGGCAGCTAAGGCTTCTTTTGTGGGAATGTCCCCGGCGCACGCCATCACTACATCGGGCTCCGAACCTTCATCGTTGCTGGCGTTCCGCCAGATGCTCAAACCCTTCGTGCAGTGCACAATGGCTTCATCCATCGACATGTATTGCAGGTGCTTCTGCTTGTCGCAGACGATGACATTGATATATCCGGCGCTCTTGAGACAGTGATTGACGACGCTCAGCAGCGTATTCGCGTCAGGCGGCAGGTAAATGCGGCATACCTCAGGGCTCTTGTTCACAACCAGGTCAAGAAAACCTGGATCCTGGTGCGTGAACCCGTTGTGATCCTGCCTCCAGACAGTCGAAGTGATCAACAGATTGAGAGAGGATATGGGAGCGCGCCAGCTCTGCTCGCGCGCGGACGCCAGCCATTTGGCATGCATGTTGAACATGGAGTCGATGACATGCACGAACGCTTCATACGTGGAGAAGAATCCATGGCGGCCGGTGAGGAGATAACCTTCCAGCCAACCCTCTAGCGTATGTTCTGAAAGCATTTCTAGCACGCGGCCGTTCGGCGCCAGTTCGCCACCATCGGCGTCCTCGGGCAGATAGTCGGCGAGCCACAGTTTCTTACTCGCCTCATATATGTCGTCGAGTCTGTTTGAGCTGTTCTCATCGGGCCCGAATACGCGGAAGCTGTGCGGGTTCTTGTGCATGACGTCGCGCAGAAATCGGCCCAGCGGCCGCGTGTTCTCGGCGATAATTCGTCCCGGCTCTTTCACTTCGATGGCGTAATTGCGAAAGTCCGGGAGGCGCAACGCCTTGCGGATCAATCCTCCGTTGGCATGAGGATTTGCGCTCATGCGCCGCGTGCCCGCGGGCGCCAGCGCTTTCAACTCCGGAATGAGCCGTCCGCCTTCGTCAAACAATTCTTCCGGACGGTAGGACCGCAGCCAATCCTCCAGGATCTTCAAGCGCTCAGGATTTTCGCAAACGCCTGCAAGCGGCACTTGGTGTGAACGCCAGTAGTTCTCCACCTTGTGCCCGTCCACTTCCTTAGGTCCGGTCCATCCTTTCGGACTGCGCAGCACGATCATTGGCCAGCGCATCCGTTTCGGTCCACCGCCTGCCCTCGCCTCGGTCTGAATGCGGCGAATCTCCAGGACACACGCTTCGAGGATGGCAGCCATCTTCTGGTGCATTTCGTCAGGATCGGAACCTTCCACAAAATACGGAGTCCACCCATATCCCTTGAAGAGGCTTTCCAGCTCTTCGTGTGAAATGCGCGCCAGGATCGTCGGGTTATTGATCTTGTAGCCATTCAGATTCAGGATGGGCAGTACCGCGCCGTCGCGAACCGGGTCGAGGAACTTGTCTGAGTGCCACGAGGTAGCCAGCGCCGCCGTTTCAGCCTCCCCATCACCCACCACCACCGCAACAACAAGGTCCGGGTTGTCAAACGCGGCGCCAAATGCATGTGAAACGCTGTAGCCCAGTTCTCCGCCTTCATGAATCGATCCAGGAGTTTCGGGTGTGCAGTGGCTTCCGATTCCGCCCGGGAAGGAAAAGTCCCTGAAGAAGGTGCGCATTCCGTCGAGGTCTTCACTCTTGTTCGGGAAGATTTCGGAATACGTGCCCTCCAGGTAGACCGGAGCCAGCACTCCCGGCGCGCCATGTCCGGGACCGGCCATGAAAATCGCATCCAGACCATACTTTTTGATCACGCGATTGAGATGGACATAGCAGAAGCTCAAGGCAGGGCTGGCTCCCCAGTGGCCTAGTAAGCGTTGCTTGATGTGCTCCGGCTTCAAAGGCTCTCGCAGCAGGGGATTATCGCGGAGGTAAATCATTCCAGCGGCCAGATAGTTGCAGGCCCGCCAATATGCATGAATCTTTTGTACTTCTTCAGATGACAGCCCGCCGAAGAATGGCTGGACGGCGTGCTCTTGTTCTGGGTGGACTTCAATAGTTGCTGGAGACATAGACTTCTCCTCTCTCTTGCGGATACTGCCTGCCCTCGGCTTCTACGTCCGAGAGCAACAGAGACTCCGTCAAAAGCTAACCGTGACCACTCACAAATGATGGAGATTCAGGCAAAGGATGAAAACTGGCAAAAATGGGAGGCGGGGTCGTGGTAAACGACAATCTGCCACCCGGATAACGGTGCACCCTCAGGGCAAGCGCATTTCAAGATATGGGAAGATTCTGTCTTGAAAGGGCGCGGCTTTCGCCGTGCCGAAGAAAGCGAGAGAGAAAGATTCGGGAGGCGCCTGAGGGATGGTCTTATTGGAAGCAAAATTCACCTCAAGGGCTAAAGCCCATCGAATTTATGCCGATTCAGGCGGCACGGCTAAGGCCGTGCCCTGTAAAAGCCGCCGCCATTCATAGTTCCAAATCCAAATGTGGTTGGCCTGGGTACGCCCTTGTTGTTCATTGACATAAAACACGAACTGGTCTACATTAAAGACCACTTAATAAACAGGGGACGGAATTAGCGGCATTGGCCGGATGCTTTCGGACAAGCAAGGAGAGTCCATAGCGCCAAAGTCACAAGATGGCGGTTTGCCTTCCCTGCTGGACGCGTTCGGAGAGTTCGGACAACTGAACGATTTTAGCGAGGAGGATGAACTGTGACTCAAACGAATCATTCGTCAATGATTATGCGTCTCAGCAGAACTCTGCTGCTGGCGGCCTTGTGTTGTGCGGTCCTGCTTGCGCCAAAGTATGTTTTCAGCCAAGCCGACCAGGGAAGCATCAGTGGTGTGGTTCAGGATGCGTCGGGAGCCGTGATTCCGAATGCTGATGTAACCCTGACCAGCACCGATACAGGGCTGGTACTGAAGACCACTACCAGTTCGACGGGCTTTTACATCTTCTCGCCGATCAAGATCGGCAACTACTCGGTGAGCGCGGTGGCTCCGGGTTTCTCGGAGACGAAGCAGGAACAAATTCATGTGGATGTGCAGGCGCGATTGAATGTCCCGCTGACGCTGCATCTGGGCGCGGTAACGCAGTCGGTGACGGTTTCAACGGCGCCGCCGCTGCTGCAAACCGAGTCTGGCTCCGTGGGCCAGGTGATGAGCACGCAGACCATCAATAACATGCCGCTCAACGGGCGCAACGCGGTGTATGTGGCGCAACTGGCGCCCGGCGTCGTGTCAGGCGTCGGCGGCAGAGGCATTGGCACTGGCGACTTTACGGCCAACGGACAGCGCCCCACGCAGAACAACTTTATTCTGGACGGCATCGATAACAATACGGCGGTGCCTGACTTTCTGAACGGGTCCAGCTTTGTGGTGAATCCGCCGCCGGACGCACTGGCGGAATTCAATGTGCAGACCAGCAACTACAGCGCGGAGCTGGGCCACTCAGCAGGCGCGGTCATGAACACGAGCATCAAGGCCGGTACCAATCAGCTGCACGGCGACCTGTGGGAGTATGTGCGCAACACCAGCCTGGATGCCCAGAACTGGAATGCGCTCACCATTCCCGCCTATCACGAGAATCAGTTTGGCGCCACGCTTGGTAGCCCCATTATCAGAGACAAGTTATTCTTTTTCGGCTATGCCGAAGCCAACCGGATCGTCTTCGGACAAACATTTACCAACTCGGTTCCTACCGCTCTGATGCGTACGGGTGACTTCTCAGAGATTCTCAACCCAGCTCTCAATCAGCAGGGCGTGCCGATTACGCTCTATCAGCCGGGCAGCGCAGGAACGCAGTTGCTCCAATGCAATGGCAAGCAGAATGTGATCTGCCCCGGTAACGTCAACACCGTTGCGAAGACGCTGATGGATCTCTATCCGTTGCCGAATGCGAACGGCGGCAAGCTCTACAGCAACTATGTGAACAATACCAATGCGGTGTCGAACTCCTGGCAGTGGGGCACGCGCATCGACTGGAACCTCAGCGCCAAAGACCAGATGTTTGCGCGGTTCAGCTATCTGAACATTCGAAGCAACTATCCTTCTCCGTTAGGGCCGGTGCTCGATGGCGGCAGCTACGGTAACGATGGCAATATCTCCAATCTGTCCGGAAATATCGCCTTCAGCGAAACGCACCTGTTTTCGCCAACGCTGGTCAACGAGTTCCGCTTCGGCTTCAACTACGGCAACTTCCAATTCCGGCAGGCGGTGTTCGATAACACCAATCTGGCGGCTTCGCTGGGCATGGGCGGGATCCCTTCTGGCGGGCCGCTGGGTGGCGGCCTGCCACTGGTCACACTATCTGGCATTTCCGGCTTCGGACAGCCCGGATTTTATCCGAATCACAAGGCTGAGGACGTTTATCAGTTCCTGGATAACATCACGAAGATCATCGGCAATCATTCGCTGAAGTTCGGCGTGTTGCTGCAGAGCGTTCGCTTCCCGTTCTTCTCGCCGCCCAATGCGCGCGGAACCTATAACTACTCGGGATTCTTTACCTCCGAGCCGGGCAAGTCGTTCACAGGTTATGGCCCTGCCGATTTCATGCTGAATCAGATGGACTCCGCAACCGTGCCGCAGTATCATCAGCTGAATTTCTTCCACTGGACACGCGGTGTCTACATACAGGATGACTGGCGGACGACCCGCAAACTGACGCTGAATCTGGGCCTGCGCTATGATAACTTCCAGCCGGTGACGGAAGTAAGTGGCCTGTTCGCCAACTTCAATATACGGCCGCAGGGACCGGGAGCAGCGATCTCGACGCTGACTTACTCAACCTCCCAAAAGAACACGGCGTTGTCACCCAATTTCACGAGCCTGTTGGCCGCCAATAATGTGCCTATAAGCTATAGCGGCAACAGGAGTCTGGTGAACTCCCAGCAGACCAACTTTGCGCCGCGCATCGGCTTTGCATACAGCTTCGATCCGCAAACGGTGCTGCGCGGCGGCTTTGGCCTCTTCTTTTCCGGTCCGGAGAACATTGGCGGTCCGGAAACCATGCAAAACTATCCCTTCCAGTTCACGGCCAACTTTCCGCGCGGGAACACCTGCACACCGGGCAACTGCGCCACGAACGGCATCACGCTGGAAGATGGTTTCAGCACGATCCTGTCAGAAGGCCTGTTGAACGATATTCAAAAGCCCGGGTTCGCTGGTTCGCAGCCCGACATCAAGACCACCTATACCCAATCGTATAATCTTGCTCTCGAGCGCTCGCTCACCAACAACCTCGTGGCAACCCTCTCCTACGTCGGCAACGAGACGCGGCACCTGGAGGTGAATGTGAACCTCAATTCACCTGCGGCGCTGATTGATCCGAGAGTGAGTACGCAGACCGTACAGCCCTACTCCGCATTTGGCGGCGCGGGGATGAACCTGTACGAAGGCACTTCCACCTACAACGCATTGCAGGCTACGATCCAGAAGCGCTTCGCCAACGGGCTGACATTTGTCGGGTCCTACACCTGGGCGCATTCCATGGACGATGCCAGCCAGCCGCTGGGTGGCATCGGCTATCGTGGCATCAATCTGATCGGTATGCTCAACGATTACACCGACTCGCAGGCGGACGTCCGCAACCGCGTGACCTTCAACGGCTACTATGAGCTTCCCTTTGGCCAAGGCAAGCGGTTCCTTTCGCACGGCGGCGTGCTCAATGCGATCGTCGGCGGGTGGACGGATGACCTTCAATTCACGGCGCAGACGGGCTTTCCTTTCAGCGTGGGCACGAATCTTGGAACGGCGGGACCGAATGGAGGTTCAGCTAATGCAATCCGTGTGCGCGATCCATTTGGCGTGAGAGGCTCGCCGGATCCGAGCAACCCGTCTGTCAGTTGCGCCACCAGCACGCGCAACAAGCTGCACTGGTACAACCCATGCGCCTTTGCCAATCCTCCTTTGGCATTTCCTGATGCGTCGATCAAGGGCAGCCCGGTCAGCACCAACAGAATTATCGGGCTCGACGCGCTGCCGTATCTGGGCGGACGTTTCAATACGGTCCACGGACCGGGCTTTGAACGGATCAACACGTCGCTGTTCAAGAACATAACGGTTTACCGGGAAGACTACCTCCAGTTCCGTGCGGATATCTTCAACTTGCTCAATACTCCGTCCCTTGCGAACCCAAGCACGTCGAACAATGCGACGCCAGGCGGGCAAATTACCGGTCCGCAGTTCTTCCAGAACTTCACGCCCGACGCGCGCTTTATCCAACTCTCCGCTAAATTCGTCTTTTAGCGGCCCTCCTGCGGAACGCTCTTAACGGGCGTTCCGCACAAACTGCTGTACGACGAATCCTCGCGCTGCGTCCGGGCCGTACGATCCGAGAATGCATGCCAGGCGCGATCTCGGGAACGACGCCCGCGCGGTTGCTTCGCTTCATTTCTCCACGGTTTCCACCCACTCTTTCGCCGGGGCTGATTTCAGCCATTCGCCGGCCACCTGGCGAGTCATGATGTTGAGCCTGTTCCATAGGTTGGTTAGCGCAATCGAGAGCGCCAGGGCGGCCAGTTCGCGCTCATTGAAGTAGCCGGCAGCCTCACCCCACACCTCATCCGGCACCGGATCAGGCCGGTCCGCAATTCGCGTTGCTGCTTCGGCCAAAGCCAGAGCAGCACGCTCCTCGCCGGTAAAGTAGGAAGTGTCGCGCCAAGCGGACACGGCGAAGAGCCGCTGGTCGGTTTCGCCAGCTCCCTTGAGCTTACGCCAGCCCATATCGACGCACACGCTGCAGCCGTTTACCTGGCTCGCGCGCAGGTGGACCAGACCGAGAATGGTTGCGGAGAGTCCGCTCTTTTCGACCGCCGAACTCAATGCCAGCGCCGCCTGCATGGCGTCAGGAAGTTGCATAGCCGGATTCTTGATACGTGATTGCATTGGAATATCTCCTGAAGGGGAAGTTTCGTGCACACACCGATGACGAACCGAAAGCAGAAGATGTGACCTGCAGAAACACAGATTGATCTTGCACACGAACGCTGCGTCTGCTGCTCGACCGGCCCTTACAGCGGAGCAGCGGCATCCTCATGCTGCGCGGCCCATACGCCGGCAATTGTGGCACTTGCGATAAGAACGATCACCAGCAAAGCACTCATGGCGGCATGCCTCCCTTTTTTGTCACATCAGGTGACTCTCGTGCGTCATTACTCCGACGGATCAATGCGTGAGAATGTGACTGATGAGTGACACGGACTGGCTGGCAGGACAATTCGAGGAGAACCGGGGGCGCCTGCGCGGCGTCGCCTACCGCATACTGGGCTCGCTCAGCGAGGCAGACGACGCAGTGCAGGAGTGCTGGTTGCGTTTCAGCCGTTCGCAAACTGACCAGGTGGAAAATCTGCGTGGCTGGCTGACGACCGTCGTGGCGCGCATCTGCCTGGACATGCTGCGATCGCGAAAATCGCGGCGGGAAGATGCGCTGGAAACCGGAGATCCCGCGCCGACCGTCAAGCCTGCAAATGCTGCCGATCCGGAGGCCGAGGCCATGCTTGCCGACTCCGTGGGTTATGCGACTCTGGTGGTGCTTGACCGCCTCAATCCCGCCGAACGAATTGCCTTTGTGCTCCACGATCTTTTCGATATACCCTTCGATGAGATTGCGCGCATTACCGGTCGCACGCCGGAAGCTGCCCGGCAACTCGCCAGCCGCGCACGCCGGCGCATTCGCGGAGCTACCGCGCTGCCGGAGCGCGATCTGGCGCAACAGCATAGCTTGGCACAGAGGTTTCTCGCGGCGCTGCGGCTGGGCGATCCGCTGAAGCTGATGGAAGTTCTCGACCCGGCATTTGCCGTCCAGGCCGATGCGGTGGCTGCTCCGCGCGGAGTTCCCAAAGACGTTCACGATGCGGAGTCGTGGGCAAGGCAAGCCGTCCAGGCGGCGCATGGCGCTCGCCTTGCACGGCTGGCCATGGTGGATGGCTCGGTTGGCCTCATCGTTGCGCCGCGCGGCCGGTTGTTCCGTGTGCTTCGATTTACGTATGCCAACGGCCTCATTACGGCCATGGAAGTGATCGGCGATCCGGAGCGCTTGCGTGGGGTCGAGATCGGCGAACTCAACCGCTGAGGCGAATGCCGTTCATCGCAGATCGTCTGTATCCCGCGTGGGGGTTCAGAGTGAATATGGACGGCCTATTCTCCTGCCACGCAGTTCAACAGGGGCATCTAGGGCGCCATACTCTCAAGGGTTGTATGGGGTTCCCTGGCGTCGATTTCAAGGTTACGGCCTCCGGGATACAGCACTGGCCTTGTTATATCGCTGACGATTGAACGGTTCGGCAGTAGGATAAGGAACGGAGGCAAGTCCGATGCTCATTGTGCATGTACACGTGCACGTCAAGCCCGAATTGGTAGAGGATTTCAGACAGGCTACCATCGAGAACGCCCGCGCGAGTGTCCAGGAGCCCGGCATCGCGCGCTTCGATGTCGCGCAGGAGCAGGACGATGCGACGCGGTTCGTGCTGATCGAGGTCTACCGCACGCAGGATGCCGTGGCCGCGCATAAAGAGACAGCTCATTACGCGAAGTGGCGCGATGCTGTCGCGCCTATGATGGCTGAGCCGCGCCAAAGCGTGAAGTACAACCCCGTCTTTCCCGATGCCCAAGGCTGGTAGAGCCATGCGCTTCGAGTTTGCAACCGCAACACGCATCGTCTTCGGCGAGGGAACGGCCGCCACCCTTCCTGAACTGGTTCGCACTTTCGGCGCCCGCCCGCTGGTGGTCACAGGCGCCTCGGCCGAACGTGCGGCATGGCTCGTTTCAGCGCTTGCGGCGGAGACTCTCGCCGTACCCGGCGAGCCGACGGTCGAACTAGTCCGCGAGGGCGCTCGGCGCGTGCAGAGCGGGGGCTGTGATGTGGTCATCTCGCTGGGCGGGGGCAGCGCGATTGACGCAGGCAAAGCGATTGCCACCATTGCCACCAACGGCGGCGAGCCGCTCGAGTATCTCGAGGTGGTGGGAAAGGGCCGCACCATTGTGGCCGCGCCTCTGCCGTTCATCGCGGTGCCGACCACGGCTGGCACCGGCAGCGAGGTCACGCGCAACGCTGTACTCGCATCCACAGAGCACGCTGTAAAGGCGAGCTTGCGAAGCTCGCTCATGCTGCCACGGGTCGCATTGGTTGATCCTGAACTGACTTACGGGTTGCCGCCCGCGGTCACAGCCTACACCGGACTGGATGCCCTCACGCAGCTCATCGAGCCCTACGTCAGCGCGCGCGCCAATCCACTGGTGGATGCAATTTGCATTGAAGGAATCGGGCGCGTTGCCGGTGCGCTGCGCCGCGTATACCACAACGGCGCAGATCGCGATGCGCGCCGCGAGATGGCGCTCGGGAGCCTGTTCGGCGGCCTGGCGCTGGCGAATGCCGGACTGGGCGTGGTTCATGGTTTTGCGGCGCCGCTCGGAGGCTCGTGGAAGGCTCCACACGGCGCACTGTGCGCGGCGCTGTTGCCGCACGGTATGACGGCCAACGTAGCCGCGTTGCGGGCTCGCGCACCGCAGCATCCGGCGCTGGAGCGCTATGCCTCCATTGCGCGCCTGCTGACCGGCCGGAAAGAAGCAAGGGCGGAGGACGGTATCGAATGGGTACACGCACTTTGCATCGAGGTTAACGTTCCCGCTTTGCGCGCATGGGGGATCAACCAAGCCAATCTTCCCGGCGTGGTGGAGAAGGCAGCTCAGGCCAGCAGCATGAAGGCCAATCCGCTTCCGCTCACGGGCGAGGAGCTGCTGGCGGTGGTAACAGCAGCGTGGTAAAGGCCAGCCCTGCGCTTCTGTACATCGGCTGGAATACAATGTCCCGTTGGTCGAATTCCGGTAGCTGTCCCGGCGCCGAGAAAGCTGGCTTCCTGATGAAAGCGTCTCTCACCTTCCTGCTTTGCATCTCTGTGCTCGCCGCTGCTTCTGGCATGGCCCAGCAAAATCGCCACCAGAGACCGCCGGAGGTGGATCAATGGCATCTCAAACACTTTCCATTCGACGATCCCAGCCTTTCCACGGAT
>JAJZVZ010000327.1 GCA_021846945.1 Acidobacteriota bacterium
GATTGGAGATTCACCAGCGCGCCGCCCGGCACCAGCCAGGCCAGATCTGGCTGAAGCGGAGCATTCTGGAGATGGGCGGCAAGGACTCGATCCTGGTTTGTGCCGACGCCGACGTGGACGCCGCTCTGGACGGCATCGTGGCTTCGGCCTTCGGATTCAGCGGACAAAAGTGCTCGGCCTGCTCGCGCGCTATCATCGAAGCCCCGGTCTATGACGTCTTCATCGAGCGGTTGAGGGAGCGCGTCGCGCGGCTGACCGTGGGTGATCCAGCCACGAACCATAACCTGGGTCCGGTGATCAATAAGGCAGCCCTCGATTCGATGCTTCGCTACATCGAAACCGGCAAGAAGGAAGGAAGACTGATTGCCGGTGGGCACGCGCCGGATACGCCGGATGGCGGTTACTATCTGGAGCCGACCGTTTTCGCCGACGTGGCGCCGGACGCAGTGATTGCTCAGGAAGAGATCTTCGGACCGGTGCTGGCGCTGATCAAAGTTGAAAGCTTTGAGGAAGGCCTACGGGTTGCCAACAATACCGAATACGGCCTCACCGGCTCGGTTTACACCACTGACCGGGAGCGAATGAACCACGCCCGGCGCGAATTTCATGTCGGCAACCTTTACTTCAATCGCAAGTGCACGGGGGCCATGGTAGGAGCGCATCCCTTTGGCGGCTTCAACATGAGCGGAACGGACTCGAAGGCGGGCGGGCCGGATTACCTCTACCTTTTCACCCAGGCAAAGAGCGTGGCCGAGAAACTCTAGGTCTTTCGCTACATGCTTGTCCGCATGATTTCAGGTCAGTCCGACCCGCGAGGATTCGCTCTGCAGCGATGTCTGCGTCCTCATCGAAATGGCCCGGCGCAGGAGGGTGAGCTTCGATGCGACTTCCGGATCCTCCCTCATGTGCTCTAGAGCAGCCTTCCACAGCGCCAGGAAGATCCCAATCAAGAATCCGACGAAGGTGGCGGCGATCACAATCAGCGCTCGCTTGGGAGACGATTTTTTGTCGGGCGGGATCGCCGGATCGACCACCTGGATGAGGGCGCCTTCCTTGGCTTCGTCGAGCTTGGCAAGCTCAAACTGCTTTGCCAGAATGTCGAAGATCGTCTCGTAATATTGCACATCGCGCAGTTTGCGGACGTATTCGAGGCTGGCAGCGGGCACCTGGCCCTTGGGCACAATCAGGCCGCCGCCGCTGTCCTCCGAGCCGCCCAGCTTGGCTAACTGCGCGCGCAGGCTGTCCAGCTCCTGCTGCGCCTGCACCAGTTGAGCGTTCTGCCCTGTGGCATAGGTTTGCATCGCCTGGATCTGCACTTCCTTGGCGGTGATCTGTGCGCGCAAGGCCGCAGCCGCTTCAATCAAGGCGCGTGCCTGGCTGCCGACCTGAATCAGGCCGGTCTTTTGCTCGGTCTCTTTCAGGGCTTCTTCGGCATTGGCCAGGTTGTCCTTGGCCTGTTCGAGTTGCTCCTGGAAGAAAAGCCTGCGCTGGCCGGCCTCCGTGATGGCCAGGTGCTCGGAGAGATCGCGGAACTGATCCACGTAGCCATTGGCGAGCTCGGCCGCGCGGCGCGGATCACGGTCTTCAATCGAGATATGAATCAGACCGTCCTTGCCACTGCCGTCCACGGTGGCATAGTTCTCGAATTCCTTACGGGCCTCGGAGAGATAGCGCTTGTGGTACTCCTGCATCAGGCCGAAGCGCTGCACCACACCATCTTCTACCGTGCGGCTTTTGAGCATGGCGACATACATGTCATTGGGATTTTTGATGCCCAGGCTGCTGCCCGCCAGCGCCGCCATGCCGCCCATGCTTCCCAACTGCGAGGCCAGCATGGAACCCATCGAAGAGTTCTGCTGCGGAGGCAGAAGGGTGACGGTTGCCGTATACCGCTTGGGCAATATAAGCACAACCACGACGGCAAGCAGGGCAAACCCAGCCGTGATCAGGAAGATCATGCGCTTCCGCTCAGCAAGAACAATCAACAGATCGAGCAAGGAAATTTCGTCATTGTCATCGGCAGAGCGTCCAGCGGGCGCTCGCAGAGAGATCTCAACTTGATCGTTCAAATTGGAAAGTCGAGTTTCAGTCGCCATCGGTTCCTGCTGCGCTTCGAAATGGGCTGGCATTGCTGCTTGTATTCTACAGGCAGAAACGCCCGGCGCCAGTCCTAAGCTATACAACAGGTTAGATGTAGATTCCGGCCCGGAGTAACGCGCCGCTTCTCAATCCGCGGTCCTGCAAAAAGACCTCGATGGCGCTCGCGGCGGGGCTGATGCAATGCCACAAGAGCGATACTGGCCCTGGCTGCAACTGGGGGCAAGGCATTTCAGCCTGCTTCCAGGCGTGTGCAGGTGATTGATTCACTCATGACTTCAATGAATCTGTGCCATCCCTAAGTCACGACGCATGATGACACAGCAAAATCGGAATTGACGTAAAATGGTAGATAGCAGCACGAGCCAGTTGTGCCGGCTCGCAATCCATGGTGCTCACGGCAAGATGTTTGAGTATGCCGGGCTGAGCCAAATGGGGGCGTCACGGTTTCGACGGGATCGATTGCGGCTTGGGAGGCATGCCGGGGTGTGGGCACCCGTAATCGCCTGCAAAACAAAAGTTGCCAACGACAATCTGGCACTTGCTGCTTAATTAAATAAGCAGCCGTTCGCCGCGGCTTTGCCTGTGGGCCGCGAGCGGGCGTCGCACAGCAGGCTGGTGGTTGCGGCTCGGTCCGTGTTGCAACCGCGAGATCATCGGGCTAGCCTTCGGCGCATCTTGTCCGTTCTGAGCGCCGGCAGGTGAAATCACCGGAACCGGACTGAGCATGGACTCTCCTGGCTGACAACGATTTCGGACGCGGGTTCGACTCCCGCCGCCTCCACC
>JAJZVZ010000328.1 GCA_021846945.1 Acidobacteriota bacterium
AATGAGATATGAGCAAAAAAACCGACACCGAAATTTCGGCGATCATGGCAAGACTTGACGCTGAAATGCAATCGAAACAGTCGGGCCGTCGCGGGGGGCGAGCCCAATTGGCTCCCTATGCCGAGCAGTTCCGCCGCTATATCGAGATGGGATGGACGCGCAAGGAAATTCTCGCCGAGTTGAAAGCCCATGGCCTTTCAACAAGCGCCGCCACGCTCAGGGACGTGCTCGGCATTCATGAGGAAACCAAGGCCGTTCGGAAACCCCGTGTCCAGACCGTTGGGGCGCCTCATCAATTAACGGCGGCCCTCACGTCAGTCCGTCCAGATGATCCGCCAGGCACCACCTGACGCGTTGCCGGTCATGGCAATTCCTATGCCTATCCGCTTGACGCAGACATGACATAGCTGTAGAAGAGCTTTGTTGACGGCTTCCGAAAGAGCGAACTGGTAGACCGAAAAAAGGATCGGCGGATGTCGAACGGGTTTTCTCCACGGGTAGAGGTATTGCCGCCCCCGCAGATTGCTCTTTGGCCCGAACTCAATCAGGTGCCGGTACATTTCGCGCTCTATGGCGGAACCGCCTTGGCGCTCCATCTCGGCCATCGCGAATCAATCGACTTCGATTTCTTCAGCGTCAGGGGGCTTGATCCCGACTATCTGCTGAACACCATACCGTTCCTGCGCGGCTCACGGGTTCTCCAAAAGGCGGCGAACACACTGGATGTCACTGTTGACCGTGGTGGCGCCATCAAGGTGTCGTTTTTTGGTCTTCCGAGTCTCAAACGCATCCTTCAACCCGTTGCCTGTCCTGACAATCAGCTTCAGGTTGCGTCACTCTTGGATCTTGCAGGCACGAAGGTGTCGGTGGTCCAAAAGCGGAGCGAGTTAAAGGACTATCTGGATGTAGCTGCGATCCTTGCGGATGGTCGCATCACGTTGCCGATGGCCTTGAGCGCCGGACAGGCCATCTATGGAAGCCAATTTAATCCGTTGATCAGCTTGAAGGCGCTGTCCTACTTCGACGACGGGAATCTTCAGGCGCTACCTGCGCAGAGCAGGGACTTGATCGTGGACGCTGTCCGACGAGTTGATCTACAGCGATTGCCCTCGGTACTGCCGGCAAATTGGACGCCTCAGCGAAATGGGGGCGGGTATAGGCCGGGAGGGATGGGAATATGAAATCCTTCCCTGTCACAGACGAGCTTACCAAGATCGCGCGGCGGATCGTCTGGTTTGAGCCGCCTGAACAAGCTCTTGCTGATCCGGTTCGTTTCCTGGCGTATGCGATGGCGCGAGCGACCGCGGAAGACATGGCCAAAATACGCCAATACGTTTCGGATCAGGACTTTATCGATGCTATAGACGCCGCGCCGCCAGGCATTATAGATCCGCGTTCTTGGTCGTACTGGAATTTGGTCGTTGCTGATAGACAACCACCCCCGCCGATGCCTGTCCGGCGGTTCGCGTGAAGGAAATGGATGTTTTGGCACGCGATGATCTACCTTTTCCCAAATCGCTGCCCGAATTCCAGCGGTTATTTTCCAATGACGCAGCCTGCGCCGCCTATTTGGAGCGTGTCCGGTGGGAGAACGGCTTTGTCTGCCCTTACTGCCGTGCAATGTCAGAGCCTTTTCGCATCAAAACGCGGCCAGGTATTCTTCAATGTCGATCCTGTCGGCGTCAAACCGGATTGCTGGCTGGAACTGTCATGGCGCGGAGCCACACTCCGTTGAGCCTCTGGTTTTGTGCAGCCTACCTAGCGACTACCCATACGCAAGGGATATCGGCCACTCAACTCCAACGGCAACTTGGGCTGTCGCGCTATGAGACGGCTTTCGGCATTCTTCACAAGTTGCGAGCCGGTATGGTTCGCCCACAGCAGGATCGCATCGGGGGGCATCCTAGTCAGCATGTCGAAGTAGATGAAACATTGGTCGGGGGGCGTGCGCGTGGAGAAGGCCGAGGCGTTCATCATAAGGCGCTAGTGGCCTGCGCTGTGGAGGTTTGTCGCCGTACAGCCGGGAGCGATCAAGACAAGCGGAAAAATGGTCGTTATGCCGGTCGGGTCCGGCTGGCGATTGCCGCAGACCGCAGTGCCGAAGTGCTGCGCGGCTTCGTCAAGAGCACCGTCGAACCCGACGCGCTGGTTATCACCGACGACTGGAGCGGATACGCCGGGCTACGGAAGGACGGCTACAACCACCACGCGATTGCCCAGTGCGGCGACCCGGAGGTGTCTGAGGAGTTTATGCCCATCGTCCATCTGGTCTTCTCGAACCTGAAAACATGGCTGAACGGCATCCATCACGGCGTCAGCGCCAAGCACCTTCAAGCCTATCTCAACGAGTTCACGTTCCGGTTCAACCGGCGCTTCTACCCGCTCAACGCCTTCCGCTCGCTGCTGGGGATCGGCGGCACCGTGGAGGCCCCTACCTTCGCCGAGCTATATTCCGGCGACTGGTCCCATCCTACATGTAGTGGGTGTCTGCGTTAAGCGGATAGGCATGGCAATTCCCATAAAATCTAAGCAGCATTTAATGCTGTTGTCGCTATCGTCTACTGTGCCCAGCTTGCCGAGAGCGCCTCTGCTTGTCGCAACACAGTTTGGACGGCGGCATCCTGAAGGTCCGGCGGGTAACCGTGCTTTCGGAGAATCCGCTTCACCAGCACGCGCATACGCGCACGCGCACTCTCTCGGTGAGACCAATCCACCGTTACGCTGCCTTTGAGGCTGACGAGTAGCTCATGGGCGATCACCTTCAAGGAGTCGTTGCCCATTACTCACCAGTCGCCAATATAGGCGACACTTGGGGCTTGGAAGAATGAACGCACGAGCGCGGGCAGGCGGCTGATTGCGGCCAGTTG
>JAJZVZ010000329.1 GCA_021846945.1 Acidobacteriota bacterium
ACCCCATCGATTTCATGAGTTGAATATCTTCCCTATAGCGATGGTAGACATCATCCGCGACGTCACCTGTATCGCCGTGGAAGGTTCTTCCAGGTGTATGAGAAAAGGTATCCCAGATCGAAGGGCCGCGCCCATCCTCGTCGGCCGCGCCTTCCACTTGATATGCGGAAGCTGCCGATCCCCACAAAAACCCTTTGGGAAAACTGCACGGGTTAATGATCGTAGAGTTGGATTCACATTTTGCCATGCCTGGAACTGGCCGAAGGAACGCTGCCGGCGGCACCGCGGCCCCGAACAATTTCAGCAGAGTCCGGCGCGAAAAGAGGTGCATTGAAGTCTCCTGGGACGACGACGTGAGGAATTGAATTGGCCTTGGTGCATTGATATCCGTATCAAAGTAATTCATGGTTTCTTGAATTGCACACCCTCCACCCTTCTCAGGCGAGATGGCTACCTTATTGATCCGGCACGGAACGATTGCGCTCGGATTGCATAGGCGAAATCTTTCTGGCCAAAGTGGTTTCGATCTCGCTCTGGTTGCTTCTGAAAACTGCGCAGAGTGCCGATGGCGGCGCGCCTCAGCGCCAACTCATTTCTGGCTGGGACAACCTGGGTGACGTGCTGCTTCAGGCTGGCGTTGAGCAATTCGTCATGCCTCAACTCGGGCGAATAACTGGGAAGACGGAAGACGGCGATCGTCTCATCATTGTCCGTGAGCCATTTCTCGGCCGTCTTCGAGTGGTGCATGTGCAAGGTATCGAGGATCAGGACAACTCTCGTCTCGCGTCCACGGACCAGACGCTTCATAAAATCGATCAGGATCTTTACGTTCAGATCCCCTCCGGGAAGAACCTTCGGGCGAATCTGCCGCTTGTTGCTCACTGTCAAAATCGCGCTCAGCCTGGCGTGGTTGGCGCTGGTCATCACCAACCGCCTCTCATCCTTGAGCGCACAGCCCCGACCGAGTACATCGTTACCGAGGAATGAGTACTCCCACCGGAGCAAAATGTTGCCGAATCACGGCCCAGGGATTGTCTCTTCCGTCGTGAATGGAGAAGCGGGTAAACCGTCGCTGTTGAAGAGATTGACATCTGGCGCGTTTTGCCACCCGTAGCGAATGTACCGAGGATTGGGCGCCGAGCTGGAAGAAACGATCACGCTGCCGCCATCGATGGATGCGGATGCGGGAACAAATCGGTGATCGGCTCCGGCGATCTCGAACCCGGTGAGGTGGCCATGCTTCGCTACCAGAGTTCCCCCGCCATGATCGAAATACACGCGCATCGTGCTTCCTTCGACGACTGCCTGACGATAAAGGGGGCCCGAGTACTCGATGTCTTCGCCATAAGCGAGAGCACGCGCTGCAAGAGCGAGGCGATGGCCAACATCCTGCTTATCGGCCGGATGCACGTTGTCGGGATTGCCGATATCGATGGTAACGGCCATAGCAGTATTGGCAACCGCCAGGGTTCTGCGTTGAGCCTCGCGGATTACAGCCCAATCTTCGCGCGGTGATGATTTGAAGCTCGAAATCTGCACATAGAGGAACGGAAAATTCCCTTCGTTCCAATTGCGACGCCAGTCTGCGATGAGGGCAGGAAAGATACGCTGATACAGGGCGGCTCGGTCCAGCGCGCTATTGGATTCTCCCTGGTACCAGATGACGCCGCGGATGGCGAAAGGCGTAAGCGGATGCACCATGGCATTGTAGAGCCCGGCGGGTTGCCATGAGAGGGGGTCCGGATGCCATGGGTGGCGTGAGGGAGTGCGGTTCGCGGCCTTTGCCGCGGCATCTTCCCGTCTTTCCGCAGCCTCGACCGCGGGAGTATCCGCCACCCTGTCCGTGATTGCTGCCCAGGAGGCGAAGACCGGCATCAAGGATGAGTCGGCAGAGATCGAGTCGAGCGAGGTCCAGGCCTCGGCCACTGTACCGCCCCAGGTGGAGTCGATCAGGCCGATTGGCACGTGTTCCTTCTGAGCAATGTCGCGCCCGAAAAAGTATGCTACTGCGGAAAATGTCGCGGCGGTTTCGGGCGTGCAGAGAGTCCAATGAGCGTCGATATCGTCGAGAGGATAGTAGGAAGACTTATCCGCGATATGGAGAAGATGGATCTCGGGGTGTGTGGCATTGCGGATCTCCGCCGGACCATTCTCGATGACGGCGCTGCCGGGATAGCCGCTCAGCGGAATTTCCATGTTCGACTGGCCGGAGGCGAACCAGACATCGCCGACGAGGATGTCGTCGAGCCGGATTGTGTTCGCAGCGGAGACAGTCAGGGTGAAGGGTCCGCCGGCTGGTTCGGGCGGGAGATAGACGCTCCAATGCCCAAGATTATCTGCGGCGGCTGATGCGGAAACCCCGTGAAAGCTAACCGTCACCGGCTCGCCGGGGTCTGCCCAGCCCCACAGATGGATAGGGCGGCTGCGCTGCAGGACCATGTGGCTGCTGAGCACGTTGGGCAGACGCACTGCGGCACGAGCGCAGAGAATAGAGAACGCGAGAATAGCAAGAGCGGTAAAGCGTAAGGCAAGGTTTTTCATAGGTGCCGACTCCATCTTCTGCAAAAGTGGCAATCGTTCCGGTTATGCGCCGGTTTCGATCTGTAGGCTTTCGCCGGCAGCGAGCGTAAGGGGCTGATCGAGGCGGACGGCAAGCAAAGCGTTGTTTCTCTCGGAGTGGCTGGAAAGCGATCTTTCGGATAGACGTACAACGGCTTTCGACTCCGGCGCGGCAAGCTGGAAGGTGCGGCTCGGCAAGAAGCCGGCAAGCACATCAAGTGCGAAATGGGTCTGGCCTGCACTCTTGTGGAGCGAATACGTACCCCATCCGGTGGCGGTGGCCCAGAAGCACTTGAAGTTCGAGA